>JBAXNJ010000323.1:0-2557 GCA_037133815.1 Betaproteobacteria bacterium | reverse complement strand
TCATAGAACTTGCGTAAGTGGGGTCGTAATGTGTTTCCAGCAATGCATGCACCACTGGCTCAAATTGGCCTTGTTGTACTTGCGCTTTCCATTCCTCGACAACTGTTTTGCCACGAATTGCTACCAAGGCATCTAAACGTTTACAAAATAAAATGGGATCGCTAACAAAGAAGTTGTAGTCTTCCATCAGCAACGCAACCCGCTCTTGCAGAGGAAGCAATAGCTCATGGCAAGGACTGTTTCGCATAGCCAGCATCACAGGATCTGGAATCGAGAGGTTACCTACCTTACGACTCTCTGATTCAGTAAACACCACACGCGTTGGGTCAAATTGTTTCAAGGTTTGCCAGACCAACATATCGAAATGTTTCTGGCTCGGTTGGGGTTGCCCAGGGATATGGCCCAAAACAGAACTTCGATGTTGCGCTAAATCTTCCAAGTCCAGTACTTGAGCACCCTCCATCTTGAGCGCTTGCAACAAACGGGTTTTGCCTGAGCCTGTTGGCCCTGAAATAACTTGGTATTGAAAGCTTGGCGCAATGTGTGCAATGTCTTTAAGCATGGCGGCACGAAAAGCTTTGTATCCACCTTCTATGAGATAGATTTTGAAACCAATCTGTCCCAACACCATCGCCAAAGAACCGCTTCGCTTTCCACCACGCCAGCAATAGATCAAAGGTTGCCAGTTTCTCGGTAAATCCACTACATGGCTTTGTATGTGCTTTGCGATATTGGTAGCCACCAAGGCAGCGCCATGCTTTTGTGCTTCAAATCCACCCAATTGCTTGTACATGGTTCCGACGGTGATGCGTTCTGCATTGTTTAGCGATGGCCAGTTCACGGAATGCGGCAAATGGTCTAGCGCATATTCGTCTTCACTGCGTGCGTCGATAATCGTGTCAAATCCGCCCGGTTGACCAAGGGTAATACGCATACGCTCAATAGCTTCAACAGCCGATAAAAGATTAACGCTCACGCTTATTGGTTCAATTGTTTTTTAACTTCGGGAAGCACATTAGCCAACATTTTTGGGTGTGCTTCTTCACGTGGATGGATGCGGTCGTTTTGAAAGTTATTGGCTGCATCGGGCACATCGGCAATGCCTTTGAGAAGGAAAGGCACCAACCCTGTTTTGTATTTCTTAGACAAATTGGCAAACATCACTGCAAATTTTGCACCATAGTCTGGACCGTAATTGGGTGGTATTTGCATGCCTACCAATACAACTTTCGCATTGACAGAGCGACACGCTTCAATCATGGCCTCAAAATTATTATTGGTGCTGTCTAAATCGAGGCCTCTTAGTGCGTCATTGGCGCCTAATTCAATCACCACCATGACGGGACGCACTTGGTTTAGCAGGGCAGGTAATCGAGAACGTCCACCAGCCGTGGTGTCCCCGCTGATACTGGCATTGACGACTTGCACATCACCGCGTTCTTTTTGTAATTGCGCAGCCATTAAGGCAACCCACCCTCTGCCGCGTTGTATGCCGTATTCCGCGCTGAGTGAGTCACCCAATACCAAAATAGCGGCAACAGGAACGCTTCCTGGTGCAGGTGCTGAACCAGGCGGAGGAACTTGGTTCATGGAATTTTGTCCGCGAGGCGGGCGAGGGCGCGTGGTGGTAACTTCGCCCTCTAAACCAGCACCGGAAGAGGAAATCACTTGCCTTTGTGCAAAGGCCGATGCGTGAAATAGCCCAGCGACTGCCGTGCATATTCCACCCAAGGTAAAGTGACGCCTTAACATTTCCATGCCCTTTATGAATTTAATTTCTGTATCACATGTGTATAAATCGGTGACAGATGCCACCGGCACACTCGACATTCTCCGCGATATCGACTTCTCCGTTCCCGCTCAGCAGTCTTTGGCCATTGTTGGCGCTTCGGGTTCTGGCAAAAGCACCTTGTTGTCCATCATGGCGGGCTTAGACACACCGAGCCAAGGTACTGTTGTGCTCGCAGGGCAAGACATGTTTGCCTTAGATGAAGATGACCGCGCTACCTTGCGTGCCAAGCAAATCGGCTTTGTATTTCAAAGTTTTCAATTGCTCGGCAATATGACCGCATTAGAGAACGTGATGCTGCCTCTAGAGTTATCTGGTACGGGTAACGCCAGAGAGCTTGCTACTGAAATGTTGACGCGTGTGGGCTTAGCCACACGGCTAGGCCATTACCCCAAAGTTTTATCGGGTGGAGAGCAACAGCGCGTGGCCTTGGCGCGTGCGTTTGTTGTGAAACCTCAAGTTTTATTAGCAGATGAACCGACTGGCAGTTTGGACCATGCGAGTGGTGAGCGCATCATGGATTTGATGTTTGAATTGAACCAAGAACTAGGAACGACTTTGGTTTTGGTTACGCATGACCCGAAGTTGGCTG
Source organism: Betaproteobacteria bacterium (assembly GCA_037133815.1). Classification (GTDB taxonomy): domain Bacteria; phylum Pseudomonadota; class Gammaproteobacteria; order Burkholderiales; family Burkholderiaceae_C; genus Limnohabitans. The sequence continues at coordinate 176 of JBAXNJ010000323.1, read as the reverse complement.
CGCGTTGCGATCTTTATATGACGATTGAAGCAGGGCAGAGGGTGTGAATGGCTAGCCGATAATCTAGCCATGTCATCAACCCCTAAAGTTCTCTTCGGTTTTCACGCGGTCGGTGTGCGTTTGAAAACCTCTCCTGCCTCTGTCATTGAAATTTATTACGAACCCACGCGACGCGA
>JBAXNJ010000322.1:0-2563 GCA_037133815.1 Betaproteobacteria bacterium | reverse complement strand
GTTCAGCGGGTCTGCGGTATGCAAACGTGTGACGTCTACCAAATCTGCAATTACAGCACTTGCCGTGGGCTCACTCCCAGCACCTTTACCGTAATACAAAGTGGTGCCTACGGCATCGGCCTGCACCATCACAGCATTCATCGCGCCTTCTACATTCGCAATCAAACGCTTAGCAGGCACCAAGCAAGGGTGCACGCGCAATTCAATGCCGTTGGCTGTACGCTTAGAAATACCCAAGAGCTTGATGCGATAACCCAACTGTTCGGCATAGCGAATGTCTTGCGCTTCAAGCTTGGTAATGCCTTCGACATAGGCTTTGTCAAACTGAACAGGCACGCCAAAGGCAATCGCCGCCATGATGGTGGCTTTGTGTGCGGCATCGACGCCTTCGATATCAAACGTCGGGTCTGCCTCGGCGTAACCTAGGGCTTGCGCTTGTTTAAGCACATCACCAAATGCCAAACCTTTGTCACGCATTTCAGACAAGATAAAGTTGGTCGTGCCATTGATGATGCCCGCCACCCAATGAATTCGGTTGGCACTCAAACCTTCGCGCAAAGCTTTGATGATCGGTATGCCGCCTGCAACGGCCGCTTCAAAAGCCACCATCACACCTTTTTTGTGGGCGGCAGCAAAAATCTCTGTGCCATGCACAGCCAACAACGCTTTGTTAGCCGTCACCACATGCTTACCGGCAGCAATCGCTTCTAGCACCAATTGTTTCGCGATGCCATAACCACCAATGAGTTCGACCACGATGTCGATCTCTGGGTTGGCAATCACTTGGCGCGCGTCATTCACCACTTTCACAGCGCTACCCACAACTGCTTGGGCACGCGCTGTGTCAAGGTCTGCGACCATCGTGATTTGTATCGGGCGGCCAGCGCGGCGTTGGATTTCTTCTTGGTTGCGATTGAGCACTTCAAAAGTTCCACTGCCCACGGTGCCAATGCCTAAGAGGCCAACTTGTATCGGTTTCATGCTGCTCGGTTATTTCGGTAGTTTTCTAAAAATTTAGCCATGCGTGAGATAGCTTCGCGCAACTCATCTTCGTGCGGCAAAAAGACCACACGGAAATGGTCGGGGTTGGGCCAATTGAACCCAGTGCCTTGCACCAACATCACTTTGGTCTCCTGCAGCATTTCTAAGAAAAACTGCTGGTCGTCTTTAATGGGATAAACCTTGGGGTCTAAGCGGGGAAACAAATACAGCGCAGCATGCGGCTTGACGCAGGTCACACCAGGGATGGCGGTGATGAGTTCGTAGGCCAAATCGCGTTGCTTACGCAAACGCCCACCCTCTCCCACTAAGTCGTTGATGCTTTGGTAACCGCCCAACGCAGTTTGAATAGCCCACTGTCCTGGCACGTTAGCGCACAAACGCATATTGGAGAGCATATTCAAGCCCTCGATGTAATCTTCAGCGGGCTTTTTATCGCCCGAAACAATTAACCATCCCGCGCGGTAACCGCAAGAACGATAACTTTTAGAGAGCGAATTGAATGTCAAGGTCAGCACGTCATGGCTCAAGCTAGCAATCGGTGTGTGCTTGACGCCGTCATACAAAACTTTGTCATAGACCTCGTCCGCAAAAATCACCAAACCGTTTTCACGCGCCAAGTCAATGATTTCTTGGAGCAAAGCATTGGAATACAGCACCCCAGTTGGGTTGTTCGGGTTGATCACCACAATACCTTTGGTGTGGGGCGTTATTTTTTTACGAATGTCGTCGATGTCTGGCATCCAGCCATTGGCTTCGTCGCACAAATAGTGCACAGGTGTGCCGCCTGACAGGCTCACTGCAGCAGTCCACAGAGGATAGTCAGGCGCGGGCAAAAGCAACTCGTCGCCATCGTCTAACAAACCATTGGTCGCCATCACGATCAATTCGCTGGCACCGTTGCCTAAATAAATATCTTCTAGTCCAACGCCCTTAATGCCTTGGCGCTGGGTTTCATGCATCACCGCTTTGCGTGCACCAAAAATGCCCTTGCTGTCTGAGTAACCCGCCGAATTGGGCAAGTTGCGGATCATGTCCTGCTGGATTTCTTCGGGCGCATCAAAGCCAAATACAGCCAAGTTGCCGATATTGAGTTTGATGATTTTTTGACCGTCTTCTTCCATTTGACGGGCGCGGTCCATGATGGGCCCGCGTATGTCGTAACAGACGTTGGACAGCTTGTTGGATTTTTGAATGGTTCGCAAAGTCCCTCCGAGGGCTCTTTTATAGGGTGAAAACCTATAATTTGACCACAGTTCCCCCTCCTCCCCCTATGAAACTCCAACCCGATCGCATCGACACACTCTCCGTGACTGGCTATGGCCCAGGTTGGATCGGCGTATCAGGAGAAAAAGTCATTCGTAGCGTGGTAATCACCTCGCATGGGGAGCAAGTGGACTGGGGCTGCGACCGCTTTTCCGAACTCACCCCCGCCCACTTTGCGCGTTTGGCAGATTTATCTGTAGAACTCGTGATTTTTGGTAGCGGTTCACAGCTTCGCTTTGTCCAACCCGCCTGGGTTTCCCTATTGATGCAACGTGGCATCGGCATGGAAACCATGGAC
>JBAXNJ010000321.1:0-2566 GCA_037133815.1 Betaproteobacteria bacterium | reverse complement strand
GTCGACATGACCCAGTTCTTCAAGCAATACCACTCGATCAAACCTTATTTGGTCAACGATACACAACCGCCAGAAAAAGAGCGTTTGCAGTCGCCCGAAGAACGTGACGAATTGAATGGTTTGTACGAATGTATTTTGTGCGCGAGCTGCTCGACCAGCTGCCCATCTTTCTGGTGGAACCCAGACAAGTTTGTCGGTCCTGCTGGTTTGTTGCAGGCTTACCGGTTTATTGCAGACAGCCGCGACCAAGACACCTCTGGCCGTTTAGACAATTTGGAAGACCCATACCGTTTATTCCGTTGCCACACCATCATGAATTGCGTTGATGTTTGCCCCAAGGGTTTGAACCCTACCAAGGCGATCGGCAAGATCAAAGAGTTGATGGTGCGTCGCGCTATCTAATCGTTCTTCCAATGAACGTTGAATCACCCTTTCGCGACACCTCTGTTGGCGACCCCATGCTTGAGGGCTTAGCGGGTGACGAGGCATTGAACGAGCGGGCCTTGAGCAAACTGCGTTGGCGTAGTCGCCGCGGCTTGTTAGAGAACGATTTATTCATTCAAAAGTTTTTTAACCAATACGAATCGCAACTCACCGTGGCCCATGCTCGTGGTCTGTATGCCTTGATGGATTTGTCTGACAACGATTTGCTTGACCTCTTGCTCAAGCGCAAAGAAATGCCAGACACCGTGACACAAGAAGCACTTGAGGTGCTAAGTATGTTGAGACACTGAACACAATACTGACACTAGGAAAAAGATAATGAAACTCTCAAACAACAAAGCCACTCTATCGTTCAGCAACGGCAGTCCCAATATTGAGATGCCTGTCTACCAAGGCAGCATTGGTCCTGACGTGATCGATATCCGAAAGCTGTACGGACAAACTGGAATGTTCACGTATGACCCGGGTTTCTTGTCCACTGCCGCTTGCCAATCTGGCATCACCTATATCGATGGTGATAAAGGTGAATTGCTCTATCGCGGCTACCCCATTGAACAACTCGCCACGCAGTGCGACTATTTAGAAACTTGTTTTTTGTTGCTCAAGGGCGAACTGCCTAACGCCAAACAAAAGCATGATTTCACCAAGCTTGTGACCAACCACACCATGGTCAACGAGCAAATGCAATTCTTCTTGCGCGGCTTCCGTCGTGATGCCCACCCTATGGCCGTTATGACTGGCTTGGTGGGCGCTCTGTCGGCTTTCTATCACGACAGCACAGACATCAACAACCCAGAGCACCGCGATATTTCTGCTATCCGTTTGATTGCAAAAATGCCCACCTTGGTCGCCATGGCTTACAAATACACCATTGGCCAACCTTATATGTACCCCAAGAATGACCTGAGCTATGCAGGCAACTTCTTGCGCATGATGTTTGGCACACCTTGTGAAGACTATGTGGTGAACCCAGTCCTTGAGCGCGCCTTAGACCGCATTTTTATCTTGCATGCAGACCATGAGCAAAACGCGTCGACCTCTACCGTACGTTTGTGCGGTTCTTCTGGTACCAACCCCTTTGCAGCCATTGCGGCTGGCGTGGCTTGCTTGTGGGGCCCTGCCCATGGTGGCGCCAACGAAGCGTGTTTAAACATGTTGGAAGACATCCAGCGAATGGGGGGCGTTGCCAAAGTCGGTGAGTTCATGGAGAAAGTCAAAGACAAAAACTCTGGTGTCAAGCTCATGGGCTTTGGTCACCGTGTTTATAAAAACTACGACCCACGGGCCAAACTCATGCAGGAAACTTGCAACGAAGTTTTGCAAGAACTTGGTTTGGAGAACGACCCCTTGTTCAAACTCGCCAAAACTCTCGAGAAAATCGCCTTGGAAGACGACTACTTCGTGCAACGCAAGCTCTACCCCAATGTTGACTTCTACTCTGGCATCGTGCAACGCGCCATCGGTATTCCAGTGAACTTGTTCACCGGCATCTTTGCCTTGGCTCGTACCGTTGGTTGGATTGCTCAGTTGAACGAAATGATTGGTGACCCCGAATACAAAATCGGACGTCCTCGTCAGTTGTTTACAGGTGCAGAGCATCGTGACGCTGAGGTTTTGACTAAACGTAAATAAGCGTTTAGCTCGCTCAAACCTAAGCCTGCTTTTCCCGGGGTTTTTTTATTACGTAGACCCCCGTGGACGCTGAATTAACGCAGATCTAACTGATCAGGGCTGATCCGCATCAAATGGCCGAACACCATACTGCCCATGTCAAGACGCGTAGCAGCAATATTGGATGTCCAAAGTGCCATGACGAAGAAAGTGGCGAGCACGCGCGCATAGAACTTAAATGAAAACTTAGAGGGCTTTTGTTTACCGAATATTTTTGAAATGGGTGATTGTTGCTTCTTAAAAACAATCGGCGCTTCGGTTTCAGTGCTTTTAATGACTTGATTTTGTGCAACTGAATTTTCAGGCGCAGTATCTATTTGGCTAGCAAAGGCTTCTTCAGAATTCATATCAAGTGCATCAGTACTGTTAATGGACGCACCCTCCACAGGTCTTGTAGCACCAGAAGTTTGTGAAAGTGGGCTAGTATTTCCAATAGGCTGACGGTTAGTTG
>JBAXNJ010000320.1:0-2567 GCA_037133815.1 Betaproteobacteria bacterium | reverse complement strand
CCCCAAAGAAACTTCGTCTAAACCGTCTTGTCCGTACACCACCAAAGCATGTTCAGCACCTAAACGCTCTAGGGCGCGCACTTGGATACCAACCAAATCAGGGTGAAACACGCCCATCAAAATATTCGGCGCGCCAGCTGGATTGGTGAGTGGCCCCAAGATGTTGAAGAGTGTGCGCACACCCAACTCTTTGCGCACAGGCGCCACATTTTTCATCGCTGGATGGTGATTTGGCGCAAACATAAAACCGATGCCCACTTCTTTCATGCATGCAGCGATTTGGTCAGGAGGCAAATTAATTTGCACACCCAAACTCTCAAGCACATCGGCACTGCCGCTTTTGCTGCTCACACTGCGGCCACCGTGCTTGCTGACTTTGGCGCCAGCCGCAGCCACGACAAACATGGAGCAAGTGGAGATGTTGAAGGTGTGCGAGCCGTCACCCCCAGTGCCCACAATGTCGACCATGTGCTTGGTATCAGCCACCTGCACTTTGGTCGAGAACTCACGCATCACTTGCGCGGCTGCGGTGATCTCGCCAATGGTTTCTTTTTTCACACGCAATGCGGCGATGAAAGCGGCCATCAAGACAGGTGGCATCTCACCACCCATGATGAGGCGCATGATGTGGAGCATTTCGTCGTGAAAAATTTCACGGTGTTCGATCACGCGCTGCAATGCTTCTTGCGGTGTGATGGCATGGGGTACGGTCATAAGACTGGGCCTTACAAAAAGTTTTTCAACATGTCATGGCCATGTTCGGTCAGAACAGATTCAGGGTGAAACTGCACGCCTTGGATATCGAGTTCAGTGTGACGCACGCCCATGATCTCGCCATCGTCCGTCCACGCCGTGACTTTTAAACAAGCGGGGCAGTGCTGACGATCAATCGCTAGAGAGTGATAGCGGTTGACAGTGAAGGACTCAGGCAATTCAGCAAACACACCCTCTTGGGTCGTATGGATCACACTGGTTTTACCGTGCATCAAAGTTTGCGCACGCACAATCTGTCCGCCAAATGCCGCGCCAATACTTTGATGCCCTAAGCACACACCCAAAATCGGCAACTTGCCCGCGAAATGCTGGATCGCAGCAACCGAAATACCCGCCTCCGCAGGCGAGCAAGGGCCAGGTGAAATCACCAAGCGGTCAGGCTGGCGTGCCGCAATGCCTTCTAGGGTGATTTCGTCATTGCGAAACACTTCGACCTCAGCACCCAACTCGCCAAAATACTGCACGATATTGAAAGTGAAACTGTCGTAGTTGTCGACCATGAGGAGTTTGATTTTTTTCATTCCATCCCCTCTTCGACCAACTCCGCTGCGCGTAGCAATGCACGGGCTTTGTGTTCGGTCTCGCGCCATTCCATTTCAGGAATGGAGTCAGCTACGACACCTGCAGCGGCTTGCACATAGAGCGTGTTGTTTTTCACGATGCCAGTACGAATTGCAATCGCGACATCCATATCGCCCGCAAAACTCAGATAGCCGCAAGCGCCGCCATACAAGCCACGCTTGGTGGGTTCTAGCTGATCGATCAACTCCATCGCATGCACTTTCGGCGCGCCCGTCAAGGTGCCGGCAGGAAAAGTCGCTTTGAGTACATCCATGCTGGTGAGCGGCTTGCCGTCTGCACCTTCACGCAACAAACCTTCGACGTTGCTCACGATATGCATCACATGGCTGTAGCGTTCGACCACAAATGCTTCGGTCACTTTGACGCTGCCAATTTGTGCGATGCGTCCGATGTCGTTGCGCGCCAAATCGATCAACATGACATGCTCGGCGCGCTCTTTCGGATCGTTGATAAGTTCGAGTTCTGCCGCTTTGTCTGCTTCTGGCGTTGCACCACGTGGACGCGTACCAGCCAATGGGCGGATGGTGACTTTTTGGCCTTCGGGCGTGTTTTCTTGGCGCACCAAAATTTCAGGTGAGGCCCCCACCACATGGGCATCACCCAAGTGGTAGTAATACATATACGGGCTAGGGTTGAGCGAACGCAAGGCGCGGTACAAAGATAAGGGGCTCGCCGTAAATTCTTTATGAATACGTTGCCCAACTTGCACTTGCATAAAGTCGCCCGCAGCGATCAATTCTTTCGCGCGCTCGACTGCAGCCAAGTAGTCAAGCTTCGCAAAACTGCGCTCCACGATATGGCTGGTGCTCGGTGCGATAGATGGCGCAATCGCGGGCGCTTTTAAACGCTGCTTCAATTCATCCAAACGCGCTTGCGCCTTAGCGTATGCCTGTGGTTGCGCAGGGTCTGCATAGACCATGAGCGACAACTTGCCCGAGAGGTTGTCAATGACGGCCAGCTCCTCACACTGCAACAACAAAATATCAGGCATGCCCAAATCGTCTGGCGGGCAAGTGTGCGCGAGTTTTTTCTCGATATGGCGCACCGTGTCGTATCCAAAGTAGCCCGCCAAGCCACCACAAAAACGCGGCATACCTTCGCGCAAAGCAACTTTGAAACGCTTTTGGTAATCGGAAACAAAATCGAGTGGATTGCCCTGGTGGGTTTCGACCACCTGACCGTTTGTAACTACCTCGGTCTTAGCTGCATCG
>JBAXNJ010000319.1:0-2578 GCA_037133815.1 Betaproteobacteria bacterium | reverse complement strand
AAAGATGCTTCTTGAAACACATAGCCCAAGGGTCTTTGGGAAGTGGGCAGGCACAACCCCAGCGAATCGTCTTGCCAAATATCTGAACCCACTTGCACGCGCCCGCTTGCTTGCGTCTCTAGCCCAGCAACGCAACGTAACAAGGTGGTTTTGCCAGAACCTGATGGTCCGTAAATCACACTAATGCCCTGCACAGGCAGATGCAGGTCCACATTGAAATTGAAACTATTGTGCGCAAGATCGAGTTGTAATCTGATTTCGCTCATGGTGCTGTTTGCGCCCTACGCCTATTAGCCCACGAAAGCGCAAGTAACATTAAAAACGAAAATACCAGCATTGCAGCAGCTAGGCCATGCGCTTGCGCATATTCCATCGCTTCCACATGGCCATAAATTTGGGTCGAGACCACACGCGTTTTGTCTGGGATATTGCCGCCAATCATCAGCACCACACCAAACTCTCCGACGGTATGCGCAAAACTCAACATGGCCGCCATCACAAACCCAGGCTTAGCCAACGGAATTGCCACTGTAAAGAATGCGTCTAACTTGTTCGCGCGCAAAGTAGCGGCGACTTCCATGGGTCGTGAACCCATTGCTTCAAATGCATTCACCAAAGGTTGCACCGCAAAGGGTAAGGAGTAAATCATCGAACCCAATACCAAGCCTGAAAAACTGAAGGCTAAAGAACCCCAACCTGCCCATTGGGTGAATTGCCCAACAGGCCCGACTGGTCCTAGCGCAATCAATAAATAAAACCCCAGCACAGTCGGAGGCAATACCAAGGGCAGCGCCACCAAAGCAGCAATAGGCGCGCGCCATCTAGATTGCGTATGCGCCAACCACCAAGCAATAGGCGTTGCCAGCACAAGCAACAACACCGTGGTGACGCTGGCCAATTGCAGGGTCAACAAAATAGCAGATAGGTCTTCGGCAGTTAAATGCATAGTAGACAACTCTACAGGGTATAGCCGTAGGTGCGGATGATGGTTTTGGCGCGGTCGGTACGCATATATTTAATCAACGCAAGCGCCGCTGCATTGTCTTTACCCAAAGATAGCAAGGCTGCATCTTGCCTCAACGGTGTATATAAGTTTTGCGGCACCACCCAAGCACTACCTTGCGTAATACGACCATCTGTCGAAATTTGAGAATAAGCAACAAACCCGAGCTCTGCGTTTTCTGTCATCACAAATTGAAAGGCTTGACCAATGCTGTCACCCTGCACCAGTTTGGTCATCACTTTGGCTGATGCACCCATGCCTTCAATGACCTCGATTGCCGCAGCGCCATAGGGCGCAAGCTTAGGGTCAGCAATCGCTAGTTTCTTAAAGCTATTTTTATCTGTGGTTTTGCTAAGAAGCACTTGGCCTTTGTTATCTACCAAGGCAGGATTCTTGCTCCACAAAGCTAATCGTCCAACAGCGTAGGTAAATCTTGTTCCAGCAACGGCAGCACCTTCTTGTTCTAAGCGCGCAGGCGTTTCGACATCGGCAGATAACAACACAGCAAAAGGCGCTCCATTTTTAATTTGCGCATAAAACTTTCCAGTTGAACCAAATACTAGCTTGGCTTTGTGCCCGGTATCTTGTTCAAACGCCTGGGCGATTTTTTGCATAGGTGCGGTGAAGTTGGCGGCAACGGCTACCGTAACTTCTTCTGCCTTAGCATTGGCGCATAAAAAGGCGGCGCTCAAAATAACGACCAACCAACAGAGTCGGAGGGGACGTAGTCGCATATGCCTGGGGTTACACGCGTTATTTCAGCGCAGCGCCACCTTCGAACCAACGCTTGATCAACAAACGCTCATCCTCGGTAATCCCACTGGAATTGTTCATGGGCATTTGACGTAAAACTACTGCTTGCTGGTAAATGCCAAGAGCATGTTGCTTAACACCCCCAGGCGAATCAAACCGAACATTTTTCATTTGCACTTGTTCGCCATGGCATGCATAGCAGTGTTGCGCAAACACTTGATTAACCTCTGCATAGTTAACAGGTCCAGTGCTTGTTGAATTTGCAGCTGCAGGAGAAGGCGCAGGTCGCATCCAAACAATCACACCGATCAAAACAACAACGCCAGCAACAGCAAACGGTAATGGATTTTTAGCGCGCCCTAGGTGGTAGCCATGACGTTGCACAAAAAACTGGCGTATCAATGCGCCTGACAACATCATCAGCACCAAAATGACCCAATGGTTTTCATGCGTGTATAAAAAACTGTAATGGTTGCTGAGCATCGAAAAAATCACAGGCAAGGTGAAGTAGGTGTTGTGCACGCTGCGTTGTTTTCCGCGCTTACCGTGCATTGCAAGCTCTTTAGGATCCATGGCTAATCCAGAAGTCATGGCAGCCACTACTTTGCGTTGCCCCGGAATGATCCAGAAGAACACATTGGCACTCATGGCAGTGGCGATCATGGCGCCCACCAACAAAAAGGCTGCGCGCCCAGCAAACAAATGGCAGGCTAGCCAGGAAGCGAATGCGATCACCACCAACATGCTGGCGCCAACAATCAGTTCGCCGTTCTGTCTAAATCCAAAGGCTCGGCTGATCACGTCGTATATGAACCAAAACAC
>JBAXNJ010000318.1:0-2591 GCA_037133815.1 Betaproteobacteria bacterium | reverse complement strand
TAATTTTCCGCGTATCGACAGATTCAAAGAGCACACCATAGAACTGCCTGTGGCGAGCGTGACAGTCAATGCTGCCAACGAAACGCAATTGCGTGGTTATGTCGCTACAGCGCTTGAGCATGGCAAAGGTGTCTTACATGTTTTGAGCCAATTAGATGGCCTACGTGAAGCGATGGTGGCTGGATTCGACACGCAGAGCATTGGTCGCTTAGATGTGTACTCGACCAAACGCGCATGCCCTGTGTGCGCAACCTCTTACACCGAACTCGACCCGCGCTTGTTCTCCTACAACAGCAAACATGGTTGGTGCTCGGATTGCGTAGGCACAGGCGTCAAGCTCAACAAAGACCAACGCAAAGTACTGGACGACTCAGTGCGTGACGACAAAGACAAAGGCCGCGAGCAAACTTTCGCTGAACCCGATGTTGAAGACTTAACCGATACGGCATGTCCAACATGCGAAGGTACACGACTAAACGCAACTGCACGCGCAGTAAAGTTTTCAGGTGTAGGTATCACTGAACTCGCACGCTTGAGCGTCACGCAAATACGTGCATGGTGCGATACCGTAGGACTCAAAGGGCGCGATGCAGAAATTGCCCGCGACCTCTTGCCTGAGATCAAAAGTCGTTTGGAGTTCTTAGAACAGGTGGGTCTGAACTACCTTACGCTCGACCGCGGCGCACCAACATTAAGCGGTGGCGAAGCGCAACGTATTCGTCTGGCTGCTCAATTGGGAAGTAATTTACAAGGCGTTTGTTATGTTTTAGATGAGCCCACGATCGGCCTGCACGCGCGCGACAACCAAATCTTGTTAAACGCTTTGCATCTGCTCAGCAGCAAAGGCAACACCTTGGTGGTGGTGGAGCACGACGAAGACACCATTCGCAGAGCAGACCACATCATCGACATCGGTCCAAGCGCGGGCAAGCGCGGCGGGCGACTGATGGGTGAGGGTTCAGTTAGCGACATCACTTCGGTAAGCGACTCTCAAACAGGAAAATATTTATTGCATGCGATGCGCCATCCTGTGCAGGCAAGACGTAGTGTTTCTTCCAATGAAAACGACCCCGTTGCGCCATGGCTTTCTTTAGAGGGCGCATCTCTACACAACTTGAATGATGTGAGTGTGGACGTTCCATTGAAGCGCTTAGTCGCCGTAACAGGTGTTTCAGGGTCCGGTAAATCTACCTTGGCGCGTGATGTGTTGCTAAATAACGTCGCAGCTGTTGTGACGCAACGTTCTACCCAAGCGGGACGCAAAGCAGACGAAGCCGGCAAGCACCCAGCATGGTTAGGCTGCACAAATCTTGATGGCTACCAAACCATTGACCGCGTATTGGAAGTCGACCAAACACCCATAGGCAAAACACCACGCAGTTGCCCCGCAACCTATATTGGTTTCTGGGACATCATCCGTAAGCTCTTTGCAGAAACACTAGAAGCCAAAGCACGTGGCTATGGTGCAGGGCGCTTTAGTTTCAATACAGGCGAAGGCCGTTGCCACACCTGCGAAGGCCAAGGCTTGCGCACTATAGAAATGAGCTTCTTGCCAGATGTCAAAGTGCCTTGTGAAACTTGCCACGGAGCACGCTTCAATCCGGAAACCTTGGCCGTCAGTTGGCGCGGCAAGAGTATTGGTGAAGTGTTGCAAATGGAAGTAGACGAAGCCGTGGACTTCTTCGCTACCATGCCCAACATTAGCCATCCTTTGCAATTACTCAAAGATGTAGGCTTGGGGTACCTCACATTAGGACAACCTTCCCCCACATTGAGCGGTGGCGAAGCACAACGCATCAAGCTGGTCACAGAGTTAAGCAAAGTAAGAGATGACGTCACACGCCGCGGTAACAAAGCACCCCATACCTTGTACGTACTAGACGAGCCCACCGTTGGTCTCCACATGGCCGATGTAGACAAACTTATTCGAGTGCTGCACCGCTTAGTAGATGGCGGACACAGCGTAGTCGTCATCGAGCACGATCTAGACATCATTGCAGAAGCAGATTGGGTCATTGATCTAGGCCCAGAAGGCGGAGATGGTGGCGGTTTGATCGTTGCAGCAGACACGCCAGAAGCCGTAGTGAAATTAGGCACGCACACGGGTCGCGCGCTAGCCCCAGTTCTAGCAAGAACATAAATCACATAGAGACCGCAACGAACGCCCCAAGCAAAGAGAGATGGGATGTATCAACAGCTCAATAAACGAGCGCAGCGAGGAGCTGTTGATACATCCCATCTCTCTTTGCGCTCTCCCGCAAACTACAACCCAAAAAATCGATGTGCAAACAAGCTACAAGTGTTTATGCGCGAACAAAGCCAAGTAGCCCAATACTCATGTGGCTCCTCGCTTCGCTCGTTTATTGAGCCACACGAGCATTGGGCTACTTGGCTTTGTTCGATAATCTTGCGATGACTTCATTTGCACAAGAAGTTGGTAGACGTAGAACGTTTGCCATCATTTCTCACCCCGACGCCGGCAAAACCACTCTCACCGAAAAACTTCTCCTGTTTTCAGGCGCCATTCAAATAGCCGGATCCGTCAAAGCACGCAAAGCAACGCGGCATGCAACCAGTGACTGGATGGAAAT
>JBAXNJ010000317.1:0-2597 GCA_037133815.1 Betaproteobacteria bacterium | reverse complement strand
TACCCGCTCGGTCTAAGGTCTGGCGCATTTCAGGGCGGCCTGTGGCCAATGACTCGACGCGAACGCCACGCACCTGAGGTAACTTGACTTGCTCTTGGGCCCAAGTGACAAATCGCTCAACAGTTTCTGGTTCACCCACCACAGCAAAACGCCAAGTGAGGCGACTGGCAGGTTGTACCAAGCCTGTAGCGTCTAAATCTGCACGGTGCATCATCACGCGTGGCGCGAAGTTCATAAAGCCGGCACCACGATCAGGCTCTTGTAACAACACACCGCCTACAGACAAGCGCTTGTCGCCAAGCCACATAGAGCTACCGACCTTTAAACCTAATGCGTCTAAAGCGCTGGCTTCGGCCCAAACTTCGCCTGGTTGTGGGATTTTTTGTGCATTACTTTTTTTCTTTGATGCGGCTTCAGCTCCTTGCGTAATAGGGGCTTTGATACCTTGCTCGGTATTTACCGTTTCAGCACCAACAGACGTTGCATATTTAAGTTGCCCACGCAAAGGGTAGCCATCGTCTACAACCTTCAAGGCAATCAATCGGCTTTTACCTGCGCTGCTATCTTCTGCAGAAGTTTCACCACGGGCCATGGTGGGAAAACTCAAGGTGGTCACAGACTTTAGACCTAGAGTTTTTGCTTGTTTGATAAATACGCTCGGGGTTGGTTGGTCGCTCACGACAACCGCATCACCTCCTAACAATTGCCCTGCATCACGTAACAAACCTGCATTTAATCGATCAGCCAAAAAACTCACTGAACTCAAAGACGCAACACCTAACGCAACCGCGAGCACCAACAAACGCAACTCGCCCGCACGGGCGTCACGCCACAGCGTGCGCCATGCAAGGTGCCACCAAGCGGAGCCATGGTGTGGTGTTGCTTGTGGATCAGCCATAACTTTCTTGAGTTTGAGTTTGAGTTTGAATTCGAGCTTAAATCTGAGCTTTAGCTTTAACTTTGCTTTGCATCTAAAACCAAGCGCTCGCTTTGCGTGTAGCAAAGAAAGTGTTTGTTAGTGGCGCGTCCAATGGTGCACAAGGACAAACGCTGGGCCAAATCAAACCCCATTTGCGTGATGCCACTGCGCGAGACGACGATGGCCACGCCCATTTGTGCAGACTTCATCACCATCTCGCTGGTCAATCTGCCAGTGGTGTAAAAAATTGAATCTTGATCCGCTTGAATGCCCTGCATCCACATCCAGCCAGCAATAGTGTCGATCGCATTGTGGCGACCCACGTCTTCCACAAACAATTGCATGCGCTCACCGGAAAACAAAGCACAGCCGTGCACAGAGCCAGCAGATTTATAAGTGCTCTCTTGCACACGAATAGCGTTGAGCAAGGCGTACAAGCGCGATTGGGTGATGGTGGCGTTGGGCACGGTGAGCGCATCTATCTCATCCATCAAGCCACCAAAGATACTCCCTTGCCCGCAACCGGTGGTCACCACACGGTGTTCGGTGCGCGCTTGCATATCGTCAACTCCGTGTCGGGTTTTGACGGCGGCGACACCGGCACCATCGTCTCCCGCGTCCCAGTCCACGGTGATGCTTTCGATCTCGTCGGCACTAGACACCAAGCGTTGGTTGCGCAAGTAACCCAGCACCAGCCATTCTGGAAGTGCGCCTAAGGTCATCAATGTCACGAGTTCGCGTTTGTCGACATAGACCGTCAAAGGACGCTCTGCAGGAATCGAGATGGTGTCTTGCACACCGTGCTCATTGATCACTTGCACTTCGCGTGTCAAAGAGGCTTGGGCTTGGGTCAGACGGGGCAACATGGGGTGAGAGACTACAACAAAAAGGGCCGGTGCCTGTTGGCATCGGCCCATAAACACTTGGAGTTAAGGTTTAAGACTTTTTCGCAGGGGCTGCGGCAGGGGCGGCAGACGGTGCCGCTGGCGTTGCAGCCGGTGCAGCTGCAGGCGCTACTGCGGCTGTAGGCGTGGCTTCTGGCGGGGTGTAGACAAACTTACCAGGGTCAGCGCACGGTGGTGTTACAGCTGGTTTACCCGCTTTGGCTTTGTTGGTGCGTTGCACATGCGCGGCCACTTTGTCTTGTGACTTGCAGAGCAAATATCCGTCAGCTTTGGCAGTGTGGGCTGTTTTGGCAGCGGCCTCTGCAGCCTTGGCTTTGGCCTCGTCATTGGGTGGCGGCAGTTTGGCAAAAGCTGAAGTGCTCAATGCAATCAAGAGAGTTGCAAGCATTGTTGGTACAAGGGATTTGTTCATATTTATTCTCCTATTCAACGCATTCAAGCGTGCGCTGTGGTGTTCGCACCAGGCTCAGGACTACGGTGCGCGGGAATCTTGCCAGCTTGTATATCAGCGTGCCAGAGTTCGTGGTGTTCTTTGGCCCAAGTTTCGTCCACATAACCAGTGCGCATGCCACTGTAGGTGCCTTCCATACCGATCGTGCCAATGTAGATATGTCCCAAAAACATGGCCATCATCAACACAGTTGCCACCGCGTGGACCATATGGGCTACCTGCATGGTGCCACGTTCATAAATCAATCCAGGGACGATCTTGTCGAGTACAAATCCTGAGGCAACGACCACCGCACCCAACAAGAACACTCCGCCCCAAAAGA
>JBAXNJ010000316.1:0-2610 GCA_037133815.1 Betaproteobacteria bacterium | reverse complement strand
ATCACCCGATCTAGCGAGGCGGTTGGCAAATTGGCAAATACATCTGACTGGGCTAACCACTGACCCGGCTTAGAGGGGTAGAGCGCAATACCGTCTTGCGCGAAAAAATCTTGCATCGATTTAAAAAGTTGGGCATCAGTGTCTGCATCGATTTGCAAATGCGCAGGGTCACCCATGGTGACTTGGCCATTGCTCACATGCCAATTACACAGCGTAACAAAAGACCAAGCAGATTTGTCAGGGCTTAAATGTTGTTCAACCGCGGCTTTAGCGGCCCATGGCACACAGCCGTCCGCAAAATCCCAGCCTAGGGCATTGGCTTGCGACGCCTCATGGGGCATTGACAAACTGGTGGGTAATGACTCGTGGGGCGCTTCATGGATCACCGATATGCGGCGTATATCACGCAGCCATTGGCGCATATTAAGCAAGGTATCGTTCGCTGGCCAGTTGGCTGGTGCGCGATGGCCAGACCACAGCGCATAAGGAACCACCCACGTGGGTAAATCAAAAGACATAGCCTCGATTGTCCTTGATGACACAATCACCCCCTGTGAAAAACCGCACCTCCTCACTCCCCTATGAATTACTGATCGGCTGGCGCTACACGCGTGCGGGCCGCACTGCTGGGCGCAATGGGTTTATTTCTTTTATTTCTGGCGTGTCGATGCTCGGCATTGCTTTGGGCGTCGCAGCTTTGATCATCGTGTTGAGCGTGATGAACGGTTTTCAGAAAGAGGTACGTGACCGCATGCTCGCTGTGGTGTCGCACATCGAGCTGACAACACCAACTGGCGAAGGCTTTGCGGATGTCAACGCCGTTTTAAAGAAAGTTCGCCAACACCCAGAGGTAGTAGCCGCCGCACCTTTTATTGCGCAACAAGCTTTGTTAGCGCGTGGCGAAGATATGCGCGGCGCATTGGTGCGCGGCATTGAGCCCGAGGTAGAAGCAACCGTGAGCGATTTCACCTTGCAACTGCCACCTAAGGCAATGGCCTCTTTGCAAGCAGCCAGTTTCAATGTGGTGCTGGGCGGAGAACTCGCACTAGCTATGGGCGTGCAAGTGGGCGACCGCATCACACTCATCTCGCCAGGTGGTCAGGTAACGCCTGCTGGGGTGTTACCGCGTTTGAAGCAACTCACGGTGTCGGGCATTTTTGATTCGGGTCACTATGAATACGACGCCACCTTGGCGCTCATGCATGTAGAAGACGCGCAACGCATTTTTCGGGTCGAGGCACCCAGCGGTATTAGACTCAAAATTCAACACATCAACGATGCGCGCTCGGTGGCTTACGAACTCTCAGCCCTTTTGGGTGGTGAAGTGATCGTGCGCGATTGGACGCGCCAAAACCGCACATGGTTTGCCGCTGTGCAAGTCGAAAAACGCATGATGTTCATCATCCTCACGCTCATCGTGGCGGTAGCGGCTTTTAACTTGGTCACTACCTTGGTGATGACGGTGACCGACAAACGTGCCGATATCGCCATACTGCGCACACTTGGTGCAAGCCCATCGAGCATCTTGGCGATTTTTGTGGTGCAAGGCGCGACCGTGGGAGTGATGGGTACTTTGGGCGGGCTGCTGCTCGGGCTTGGAGTGGCATTCAACATCGACGTGATCGTCCCAGCGATCGAGCAATTGCTGGGTGCGAGTTTTCTACCGCGCGATATTTATTTGATCAGCCGTATGCCGAGTGATCCGCAGTCCGCCGATATTTGGCCCGTGGCTTTAATATCGCTAGCCTTGGCGTTTGTGGCGACGATTTATCCGAGTTGGCGCGCTAGTCGTATCCAACCTGCTCAGGCGTTGCGCTATGAATAAGCCCTACAGTTTTGACAATATGAAAACGTCTGTCGTTTTAGAAGCTCAAAACATCAGCCGGCGGTTCAGCGAAGGGGGCTTGGACGTTTCCGTCTTGCAAGATGTAAATCTCTCAGTTGCAGTTGGCGAAACCTTGGCCATCGTAGGCGCATCAGGTTCTGGCAAAAGCACTTTGTTGCATATCTTGGGTGGTTTGGATTTACCGACCTCGGGTTCAGTCAACTTGCTAGGCCAAACTTTGGGTGGGTTGAGCGCCAGCGAGTTGGGCGATTTGCGCAACCAGCATTTGGGTTTTGTTTACCAGTTTCATCACCTGCTGCCTGAGTTCAGCGCGATTGACAACGTAGCCATGCCTTTGTGGATTCGCCGTATGGACCGCAGTGCGGCTAACGCGCAAGCTAAAGAACTGTTGGAATCTGTCGGCCTCGGCCCACGCATGCTGCATCGCCCCGCCGAGTTGTCTGGTGGCGAACGCCAGCGTGTGGCGATTGCCCGCGCTTTGGTGACGCGCCCTGCTTGTTTATTAGCAGACGAGCCTACAGGCAACTTAGACCGTAACACCGCAGACCTTGTGTTTTCCATGATGCTCGACTTAGCCCATTCGCAAGGCACTGCTTTTGTGGTGGTCACGCATGACATCCAGTTGGCTAGTCGCTGTGACCGACAACTGCATTTGGTAGCAGGTAGTTTGCAAGATTAAGGTCATGCCTTGGATAGACACCCACTGTCACCTTGACGCCGCAGAATTTGACGCCGACCGCGATGCGGTGCGCCAACATGCCAAA
>JBAXNJ010000315.1:0-2610 GCA_037133815.1 Betaproteobacteria bacterium | reverse complement strand
AACACGCCCTTTTGATTTGCGCCCGTGAGTTCTTCGCCCGTTTGGTCATCTACCAGTTTGACGTCATAGCCATAGACGGCTTTGCCAGGGGAACCAAATTTGCTCAGCGCTTTTTCTACGCCGTTACAAATGGTGAGGATTGGCCAACCTGTTTCTGTTTGCCAATAGTTATCAATGATGGGCGTGCCGCCCAAGCCCTCTGAAATCCATTTGGCTGTAGGCTCGTCTAAAGGCTCACCCGCCAAAAACAAGGCCTTCAAAGACTTTAAGTTGTACTTGGTAAGTAGCGCAGGATCTTGCTTTTTCAACACGCGAATCGCGGTGGGTGCACTAAACATGACGTTGACTTTGTACTTCTCGACCAAGCTCCACCAGATGCCACCGTCAGGACGAACAGGAAGGCCCTCGTAAAGAATAGTGGCCATACCGCCAATAAGTGGGCCGTAAATGATGTAACTGTGCCCTACTACCCAGCCAATGTCGCTGGTGCAAAAAAAGGTCTCACCCGGTTTACCTTGAAAAATATTAGGAATGCTGCTGGCCAATGCCACCGCGTAGCCACCTGTGTCTCGTTGCACGCCTTTAGGCTTACCAGTTGTTCCAGATGTATAGAGGGTATAACTAGGGTGCGTGGACTCCACCCATTCGCAAGGCACTTGTGCATTGAAATGTTTTTCGCGCATTATCGCGTAGTCAAAATCACGCCCCGCTACGCTGGCAAATTCAGACAAATGGCGATTGACCATCAAAACCGCTTTGGGTTTGTGGCAGGACAGGCTGATGGCTTCGTCCAACAAAGGTTTGTAAGCCACGACCTTGCCACCACGCGAACCCGCATCAGCACTGATGATCACTTTGGGTGTTGCATCTTCAATACGAGTCGCTAATGAATGAGAAGCAAACCCTCCGAACACTACTGAGTGAATCGCACCAATGCGCGCACAAGCCAACATGGCAAAAGAGGCTTCGGCAATCATGGGCATGTAAATCAAAACACGATCGCCTTTGACAACGCCAAAGTTTTGCAAAATAGCGGCCATGCGCTGCACTTCTGCGTGCAAGTCTTTGTAGGTGTATGTTTTTTCTTGCTCTGTCTCCGTAGAAACAAAAATCAGGGCCGCTTGGTCACCACGGTCTTTGAGGTGCCTATCGATTGCGTTGTGGCACAAATTGGTAGTCCCACCGACGAACCACTTGGCAAAGGGGGGATTAGAGTAATCGCAGATTTGTTGGGGTTGGGTTTGCCAATCCACTGTTCTGGCTTGTTCAGCCCAGAAACTGTCGCGATCTGCGATGGAACGCTTGTGAAACTGCTCAAAAGAACCCATGGATGTCCCCCAACAACATTTGATAATATCTCGATTATGCGTAAGGGGGACTTGCAAGAAACTGACTTAGCGCAAAGATTGCCTATTTACCTATTTAATAAGCGCTTCTATTTCTCTAAAGGCATCAGATTCAGCGCTACGCAACCATTCGAATAGCACCATTTCTGTCGTTACCAGTTCAGCACCCATACCAGCCAAGCGATCAAACGCTGCATCGCGGTTGCGCTCGGTCCTAGAACTACAGGCGTCAGTCACTATATAAACTTCAAATTCTTGTTCTAGTAAATCTAGTGCTGTTTGAAGCAAACAGATATGCGCTTCGACCCCGCCCAAAATAATAATTTGTCGTGCTGCTTCAGGTTCCGTTTTCTTTTGTAAATGCTTGGGCAAGCTACGTGCGTTACCTGCTTGCGCGTTGCGCGTTGGTGGCTTGAGCAGATCGATCAAACCATCCGCGCAGGCACTGAAACTCATTTTGGGCAAAACCGAACGGCAAAATTGCCGCACATCACTGGGCATTGCACCCAATTTTTCTGGGTTCTGCTCAGTTCCCCAAACAGGCACTTCCATCCATTGCGCCGCCTGTGCCAAACGCTTAGCGTTGCGCAATACCGATTCAGCCTCAAAAATAGCTGGCATTAACCGTTCTTGGTAATCCACCAATACGAGTTGGGATTCTTGGTCATCAATCAACATAAGTGGGTAAAAGTGAAGTGAAACGAGTGATTGTTCAAACTGAATATGAGTATCGTGCATTCCTGCCGCACTATAATTCCAAGGTTATGAAGTTTCGCCATCTCCTTATTGTCTGTTGTATGGTTAGTGCGCATGCTGCGCCTAGCAGTTCGACGTCTGACGATTTAGAAATCTACCTGTCTGATAACGGTTTCATCAACAAGATTTCCAAAGTCAGCCAAAACGTAGGTAACAAAGCTTCCGATTTAGTTCTTAACGCCATGGGTTTTTTAGGCGTTCCTTATCGTCGTGGCGGCTCCGACGACAACGGTTTTGATTGCAGCGGTTTTGTCCTTTCCATGTATGAGCAAACCTTGGGCAAGGTATTGCCCCGCAGCGCACGTGAGCAAGCGGATGCCACTGAAAAAATAGATAAAAAAGACTTGCAACCTGGCGACTTGGTGTTCTTCAACACCATGCGCCAAACCTTTAGCCACGTAGGCATTTACGTGGGTGATAACAAATTTATCCATTCACCACGACCTGGTAAACAAGTCAAGGTGGAAGATATGCGCCAGTCTTATTGGTTAAGCCGCTTCACTGGCGC
>JBAXNJ010000314.1:0-2619 GCA_037133815.1 Betaproteobacteria bacterium | reverse complement strand
CATTACGGGTTCCACTTTTTGTCGCTGGTTTCGATCGTTGTTTTCATGATGTGGGGTTTCTCCCCCGTGTTGTCTGTGTTTTGGGCGACGGTGGTTTCATTCTTGAGCAGTTTCTTGCGACGCGACTGCGCTTTGATCTCGTATGACTTGTTTCAAGGCAAAGGTTCGTTTTGGCCCTTGGTTTTGAAGTCACCTTTTATGAAAGCGATGGAAGGCGGCTCAGTCGGGGTTTTGAATGTTGCTGCCACATGTGCAGGTGCCGGCATCATTGTGGGAGTGGTGACACTTACAGGTTTAGGCTTGAAGTTCAGCTCCATCGTGATTGATTACGCAGGTGGCTCTTTGCTGCTCACGGCGATCTTCACCTCATTGGTGGTGTGGATTGTGGGATTGGCAGTCCCTGTTACTGCGTCCTACATTATTTGTGCGGTGATCGCTGCCCCTGCCTTGATCAAATTAGGTGTGCCAGATTTTGCTGCGCATATGTTTATCTTTTATTATGCGGTTCTATCTGAAGTGTCGCCACCTACGGCGCTGTCGCCTTTTGCTGCAGCGGCGATCACAGGAGGTGATCCCTACAAAACAACGCTGCAATGTTGGAAGTACACCATTCCTGCTTTCTTGGTTCCGTTCATGTTTGTGCTGGACCCTTCTGGCCAAGGTTTGTTGTTGATGGGATCGACCAAAGCATTGGCCAATGCAGACTGGGTGTCTATTGCGCAAGTGACTGCAACGTGTGCAGTGGGTATTGCTTCATTGGCGATAGGTTTCCAAGGATGGGCTTTGTTAAAAACTACGTTTGTTGAGCGTTGGATGTTTATCGTCGCGGGTTTTGCGCTGGTTTACCCAGGGGCTATTGCCGATTTAGTCGGTTTCGGATTGGTGCTTTTGGCGTTGACTATGCAATTTATCCGTTTTAAAAGTAACAGGAGTTTGATTTGAAAACATTGGATGCCACGGCCAAGGGCGTGTACCTCATCACTGTCACGCCTTTCGCAGACTCAGGCGCCTTAGATCTACCCAGCACCGACCGCATGGTGGACTTTTGTTTGGATGCCGGTGTGACAGGTTTGACGGTGCTCGGCATCATGGGAGAGGCCACCAAACTCACAGCAGAAGAATCCCGCACCTATGTGAAACAAGTGCTTGCCCGAGTTGCAGGTCGCGTACCAGTCGTAGTGGGTGCATCTGCTGCAGGTTTTGCACCTATGAAAGAGCTCACGCAAAGCGTGATGGATTTAGGTGCATCGGGTGTGATGGTGGCTCCGCCATCTACAGTGAAAACAGACGACCAAATCGTTAGCTACTTTGACATGGTCAGTGAAACCTTAGGGCCTAATGTGCCTTGGGTGTTGCAAGACCATCCAGTCTCTACTGGCGTGCAAATGTCCGCATCTGTCATTTTGCGCATTATTAAAAATTCACCGACATGCGTGATGTTGAAGCATGAAGATTGCCCTGGATTGGCCAAGATGTCAGCTTATCGTGCTACTAGCGACAAAGGCGATGCAAAACGCATTTCGATTTTGACTGGTAATGGTGGCGGTTTGTTCTTGCCCGAAGAACTCTCGCGCGGCGCTGATGGTGCCATGACGGGTTTTGCATATCCCGAGATGATGGTCGATGTGGTTCAGGCCCATGCTGCTGGTGACGTAGAGCGTGCGCACGATTTGTTTGATGCCTACCTGCCTTTGTCGCGCTATGAACAACAAGCGGGAATAGGTTTGGCTGTGCGCAAACACCTGTTGGCGCAACGTGGCGTGATTGCCAGTGCTGCCATTCGTAAACCCGGCCCCAAGCTTTCTGCCGCAGACCTTGCTGACTTGGACCGCTTAGTGAAACGACAAACGCGTCGATTGGCTGAAATTGGCTAAGCAAAGTAAGCAAAGCTAAGCTAAGTTGATTCAATATGCATCATGACCAGGCATCTCTTAATTTTTATCTTCAAACATCCGAAGTATTCATATGACTGACAACACGAAGCTGACGCTCTCTAAAGAAGCGATTGGCATTCTTTCCAAAGTAACAACCGCCACACTGACCACCTTGTTGTTAAAAAAAGGTTTGCGCAATGTGTGGCTGCGAAACACCAAGCCCATCCGCACGGGCCAACCCCGTTTGGTGGGCAGAGCGTTTACTTTGCGCTTTGTTCCTGCACGGGAAGATTTAGCTACGCCTGAATCGTGGGCTTCACCTATTTCAACCCGCGCTGCGATTGAAGATATGCCTGCTGGCTGTATAGCCGTTGTGGATTCGATGGGTGTGCAAGACGCAGGTATTTTTGGTGACATTTTGTGTGCACGGATGGAGAAACGCGGCGTCACTGCTTTGATAACTGACGGTGTGGTGCGTGATGCTGCAGGCGTTTTAGGAACTGGAATGAACGTGTGGTGCAACGGTGTAGCAGCGCCACCATCGGTTGCGAGTTTGACTTTCGTAGATTGGCAAAAACCTATTGCTTGCGGTGGCGTTGCAGTTTTTCCAGGCGACGTGATCGTGGTCGATGACGATGGCGCTGTTTTGATTCCTGCTGCATTGTTGGACGCCATGCTCAAAGAAGGTCCAGAGCAAGAGCGCATGGAAGGTTGGATCATGTCGGAAGTGGAGAAGGGTGTTCCA
>JBAXNJ010000313.1:0-2620 GCA_037133815.1 Betaproteobacteria bacterium | reverse complement strand
CGCCCAAGCCCAGCGTGCAGGCCGTCTGATTCAAGAAGAAGGCCTCGATTTTGATGTCGCCTACACCAGCGTTCTCAAGCGCGCCATCCGCACGCTTAACTTAAGTTTGGATGAAATGGATCGCCTGTGGCTACCCGTAGTCAAGCACTGGCGGCTCAATGAGCGCCACTATGGCGCCCTGCAAGGGCTCAACAAGGCCGAGATGGCAAAAAAGTATGGTGACGAACAAGTCCTGATGTGGCGCAGGAGCTATGACACCCCGCCACCAGCATTGAGCCCAGAAGATGGGCGTTGCGAGCGCGTTGACTTGCGCTACGCCAAGCTCGACCCAAGCCATATTCCCCTGACCGAGTGCCTCAAAGACACCGTGGCGCGGGTGATGCCTCTGTGGGAGGATTCCATCGCGCCAGCTATCAAAGCGGGCAAGCGGGTGGTCATTGCAGCCCACGGCAATTCGATCCGCGCGCTCGTCAAGTACCTAGACAACATCTCAGACGACGCCATCGTGGGGATCAACATCCCGAATGGCACCCCCTTGGTCTACGAGCTAGACGCCGAACTCAAGCCCATCCGCCACTACTACTTAGGCGATGATGCGTGATCCCCTTCGCCCACACCACATTGCCCAAAGCGGTATATTGAGGAATTACTGATGTTCAACTACAAAGAATACATGGGCTCTAAATTCAAAATTGCTGGATGGATCGCACTAGGCGGCTTGGCAGGCGTGCTCACCACCGTGTCGATTCAAACCGTCGCGCGCTCTAATATGGCGCCCTTGCCGCTAGAAGAACTGCAGCAACTTGCCGCAGTATTTAGCATGGTCAAGAGCGACTACGTCGAACCCGTGGACGAAAAAAAGCTCATCAGCGACGCCATCACCGGCATGGTCGCGAGTCTAGACCCCCACTCCCAGTACTACGACAAAAAAACCTTCAAAGAGTTCCGTGAAGGCACCACCGGCCGCTTTGTTGGCGTGGGCATTGAAATCACCCAAGAAGAAGGCTTGGTCAAAGTCGTCTCGCCGATCGAAGGCTCCCCCGCTTTTCGCGCAGGCATGAAGTCTGGCGACTTGATCACCAAGATCGATGACACGGCTGTCAAAGGTCTGTCCTTGAACGAGGCTGTCAAACGTATGCGGGGAGAGCCTGGCACCAAAGTCATGCTCACGATCTACCGCAAAGACGAGAATCGCACATTCCCCGTCAGCATCATCCGCGAAGAAATCAAAACGCAGAGCGTCAAGGGCAAGGTCATGGAGCCAGGTTTTGGCTGGATCCGCCTGAGCCAATTCCAAGAACGTTCGGTCGATGACTTCACCAAGAAACTCGAAGAGATTTACAAGCAAGAGCCCAAGATGCGCGGCCTGGTGCTCGACCTTCGCAACGACCCAGGCGGCTTACTCGATGCGGCCGTAGCAGTCTCTGCGATCTTCTTGCCAGACAACGTGGTCGTGGTCTCTACCAACGGCCAATTGGCCGAGAGCAAGTTTGCCTACAAAGCCTCGCCTGAGTTCTACCGCCGCTCCAGTGGCAACGACCCCGTTGCACGCTTGCACCAAGTCACCAAGGGTGTTTACAAAACGGTGCCGTTAGTAGTCTTAGTCAACGAAGGCTCTGCATCGGCCAGCGAAATTGTTGCGGGCGCCCTGCAAGACCACAAACGCGCGACCATCATGGGCAGCCAAACCTTTGGCAAGGGCTCAGTCCAAACCGTGCGCCAGTTAGGTACCGATACGGCGCTCAAGATCACCACCGCGCGCTACTACACACCCAATGGCCGCTCTATCCAAGCCAAAGGTATCGTGCCCGATGTTTTATTGGACGACACGGCCGAAGGTAGCCCCTACGCTATTTTGAGAATGCGCGAGGCCGACTTAGACAAGCACTTAGAGAGCGGCCAAGGCAACGCCAGCAAGGACAAAGACAAAGAACAAGAGAAAGCGCGCGAGAAAGCCCGCGAAGAGGCGATGAAACGCTTAGAAGAAGAGTCCAAAAAGCCCAACAGCGAACGCCGCCCGCCAGAGTTTGGCAGCGACAAAGACTTCCAACTCGAGCAAGCCATCAAGCGCCTCAAAGGCCAACCCGTCTTGGCCAGCAAAACACAAACCGAGCGCGCAGCGGAAAAGAAAGACCAGTGATCCGACTGTGAACGACGACCAACTGCTGCGCTATTCGCGCCATATCCTTTTAGACGATATCGGCATTGAGGGCCAGCAGCGTTTACTAGACAGCCATGTGTTGGTAGTAGGTGCTGGCGGTCTAGGTTCTCCCGTAGCGATGTATCTAGCCGCCAGTGGCGTCGGGCACATCACCCTAGCAGACCCAGACAAGGTAGACCTCACCAACCTGCAACGGCAAATCGCCCACACCACCGATCGCGTGGGGCAAACCAAAGTAGGCTCTGCCGCGAAAGCCCTGCACGCCATCAACCCCGAAGTGCGTCTCACTCTATTAGAGAAGCAACTTCAGATTGGCGACCTAGACCAACTGCTGCCAGACATCGACGTAGTGGTCGACTGCTGCGACAACTTCGCTACACGACAAGCCGTCAACGCAGCATGCGTCAAGCACCGCGTGCCGCTGGTCTCAGGTGCTGCGTTGCGGATGGACGGGCAGAT
>JBAXNJ010000312.1:0-2622 GCA_037133815.1 Betaproteobacteria bacterium | reverse complement strand
CCACCAATGCCCGCCAATACGCCTTCGCGCATAGTTTTTTTGGCCAAGGGCTTGATGCGTTCGACCAAGGCATCGCCGGCGTCGATGTCAACGCCTGCGTCTTTGTAGGAAAGGGGGTGGTTCATGGTGCGCTGTGGGGTTGGTAAGCAAGTAGGCGCTCACCGATAGAATGAAGCAGTTCATTTTAAAGCCCCTAACACCACGACGCTGTATGCAATTTAACCCGCCGCAACGCCACGCTCTTGCTTGGGGTGTTATCGCCCTCGTGGTGGGTGTTGTGCTCTGGGTTTTAGGCCCAGTCTTGATGCCTTTTGTGGTGGCTGCTGTTTTGGCCTACGCCCTAAATCCCTTGGTGCGTGGCTTAGAGCGCGTCAGTAAGCGGCTCATTCCTTCCTTGGTGGCCGTGTTACTGGTCGAAGTGGGTTTTCTGGTCTTGGTGGTCGCTGTGTTCACATTGTTAATACCTATCGTGGTCACAGAATTGCCGTTGATGCGCGACAAACTACCGACCCTTTTGCAACGTGGACAAGCATTTTTAGCCCCCTGGCTGGCTGGCATGGGCGTCCAAGTGTCCCTGGACCCAGACAGCATCAAAGCCTTTGTTTTGCAAAACGTGGATGTGTCGGTGGGGGACGGCGTTGCCAAAGCCTTGGCGTCTTTGCGCATTGGCGGCAGCGTGGCTTTGGCCGTTATTGGCAACTTGGTGCTGATACCTGTTGTGCTGTTTTATTTATTGATCGATTGGCACCACGTGACGCGTCACATACATTCACTGGTGCCTATGAAAATGCGTCCCGCTTTCGATAGTTTTATGCATGAAAGCGATCAGGTCTTGGGCCAGTATCTGCGTGGCCAGCTCTCGGTCATGGTGGCGATGGCCGTGTTTTACAGCGCGGGTTTGTGGTGGTTCGGCTTAGACCTCGCCCTGCCGATTGGCGTGTTCACTGGCTTGGCGGTATTTGTGCCCTATGTTGGATTTGGCTTGGGACTTATCTTGGCGTCCATCGCTGCTTTGTTGCAGTTTCCTTTTGAACAAGCCTGTTTGATAGTGGTCGTGGTCTTTGGATTGGGTCAAGCCCTAGAAGGCTTTGTGTTGACCCCGCGTTTGGTGGGCGAGCGAATTGGTTTGCACCCCTTGCACGTGATTTTTGCCTTGCTGGCTTTTGGTCAGTTGTTTGGGTTTGTGGGTGTGTTGATCGCACTGCCTGCAAGCGCAGTGTTGTTGGTGGCGATTCGTCGATTGCGACACCGATACCAATCTAGCGAGCTGTTTAGGGCATGAAGCAAATAGCGCTCGATATCGGATTGGACTCTGGCCCGAGTTTGCGTAATTTCTTAGCGGGCCCCAACCTCGCTGCCTTGGAACATTTGGTGCTGTGGTCTGGCTATGACAAACGCTCACCCGTACCGACCTATTTGTGGGGTGAATCAGGTAGTGGCAAATCGCACTTGTTACGCGCAGTCTTTGCGCAACTGAAAGAGCAGGGCAGTCCTGTGGGTTGGCTAGACGCCTCTATCGCCGAGCCGCAAGCCTTCCAAGAAAACTGGCGTGTCGTTTTATTAGACGATGTGCATTTGTATACCGCGGTGCAACAGCAAGCCGCCTTTAATTGGTTCGTCAACGCCACCTCGCCACAAGACGGCCAGCAGCGCTGGGTCTTGGCGAGTGGCAAAGTTCCGCCAAGTGATTTGCAGTTGCGCGAAGACTTACGTACGCGGTTGGGTTGGGGTCATATTTTTCATTTACAAGTCTTGAGCGATTCGGAGCGGCGCGCGGTGTTGCGCCAAAACGCAGACGAGCGCGGCATCTTTCTAAGCGACGAAGTGATGGACTTTATGTTGAACCGCTTCAGTCGCGACTTAGGCAGTTTGGTGCAATTGCTCGACCAACTTGACGGCTACGCTTTACAAACCCAGCGCGCCATCACCATCCCGCTTCTTAAATCGATGCTGGAAGACACTCCATGAAGCTTGCCTTATTTGACCTTGACCACACCCTCTTGCCGATTGATTCAGACCAGTCTTGGGGCCATTTCACCACTACATTGGGTTGGACCGATCCCGTGGAGTTCACACAAAAAAACGATGCGTTTTACGCCCATTACCAAGCGGGCACGCTAGACATCCATGACTACGTGCGTTTTGCCACCGAAGCGTTTTGCATCCGCCCGCGTGCCGAGGCCGAAGCCGCCCATGCACGCTTCATGCGCGAAATCATCCAACCCGTTATTCGCCCTGAAGCCTTGGCCCTGTTAGAGAAACACCGTGCTACTGGCGAGCAACTTCTCATCATCACCGCAACCAACGAATTTGTGACCCGTCCAATTGCCCAGGCTTTTGGTGTGGACGAACTCATTGCTGTTGAACTGGTTCGCAATGCCAATCATTGGTATAGCGGCGAAATCAAAGGCGTGCCGTCTTTGCGCGAAGGCAAAGTTGAGCGTCTGCAACAATGGTTACAACAACGGGGCTTGGACTGGGACAAGGTGGAGACCACGTTTTACAGTGATTCCAGCAACGACATACCTTTGTTGCAACGCGTCAACCATCCCGTTGCTACCAATCCAGACGCCAAACTCAAAGCCTTCGCCCTTGAAAAAGGCTGGCCGATTCTGGAACTTT
>JBAXNJ010000311.1:0-2635 GCA_037133815.1 Betaproteobacteria bacterium | reverse complement strand
GGCGAGGGTCATGACAGGGGGGGCTATTTTGTTGGGAAGAACCGCCCAAACCCAACCCGCACTGATGAAAGACAAAACCGACAACAAACCAAAAACGCTGCGCCATCCATAGACCTCACTCAACCAAGCGGCAAAGGGCATTCCGACTACAGAGGAAATAGACCAACCTAAAAAGATAAAGGTAATAGCGCGTCCACGCGCTTGGGGTTCGGCTAATTGGCCAATGCAAGCTGCGGCTTGGGGTGTGAAGATGGCGGGAGCCAACATGGCGATGACCCGAAACCACAAGATGTGCTCGAAATCGGGCATGACCACGCAAACCGCGTGCATCACCCCATACCAAAGCATGACTAGGGCCAGTAATTTACGTCGGTCGTAAGTGCCAAGCACAGATGCAAAAAAGGGTGCGCTTAAACACATCAGGATGGAACTCGCGGTGATGAGCCCCCCAGCTGCTGAAATGCTAACTGCCAAGTCGTGGCTAATGTCGTTTAGCGAGCCTGGCACCATCAGCACGCCAAAACCTATGACGGCGTTGCCAAACAACAGGCACCACAACAGCGCTGGCGAGAGACGGTACATCTCTATTTATCGGCGGACTTGCAAGGCGCCAGGATTGACGATATTGGTTGGGGTGCCTTTGATGAAGTTCACCACGTTGTCAAAGGCAGTGCCAAAGTACAACTCGTAACTTTCTTGTTCCACATAGCCGATGTGGGGGGTGCAGATGCAGTTTTCTAAGCGCAACAGGGCATGGCCTTGCAAAATCGGCTCGCTCTCGAATACGTCAATCGCTGCCATGCCTGGGCGGCCACGGTTGAGGCCTGCAATCAAAGCATCTGAGGCTACTAGTTCGGCGCGTGATGTGTTCACTAGCAAAGAAGTGGGTTTCATGCATTGCAAGTCAGCCAAGGTGACGATGCCTCGGGTGGCATCATTCAAACGTAGATGCAAACTCAAAATGTCGGATTGGCTAAAAAACTCTTCTCTACTTCCCGCAGCTTCGAACCCATGTTCCACAGCTAATGCGCGTGATGCTTCACTGCCCCAAAGCAAGACCCGCATTCCAAAGGCTTTGCCGTAACTGGCTAAGAGTTGACCAATTTTTCCGTAACCCCAAATGCCTAAGGTTTTGCCGCGTAAGACTTGGCCTAAGGCAAAGTTGACAGGCATGGCACTTGATTTCAAGCCGGATTGTTGCCACGCACCATGCTTGAGGTTATTGATGTATTGGGGCAAACGGCGCATGGCAGCCATGATCAGAGCCCAAGTCATCTCTGCAGGGGCAACGGGAGAACCAGCGCCTTCTGCCACCACAATACCGCGTTCTGTACAAGCCACGACGTCTACGTGGTTGCTGATCTTGCCTGTTTGCGAGATCATTTTGAGCTTGGGGAGCTTCTCGATAAGTTGCCGTGTGATGTGCGTGCGTTCACGGATCAGCACCAAGATTTCAGCGTCTTTCAGCCGGACGGACAGTTGGCCAACACCTTTGATGGTGTTGGTAAAAACCTTGGCAGGATAGGCTTCTAACTTATTGGAGCAATTGAGTTTTCTGACGACGTCTTGGTAGTCGTCCAGGATGATGATGTTCATGCCCCAATTGTGCCTTGACACATTGGGGCTGAGGCTTAGTACTTGTTTTCGAACTCTGCTAATCGCTCGAGTTCAGCGCAGACGTCGGCCATGCGCCCGGATATCACCATGCGGCCGGCACTTTGGCGGTTCTGTTGCGCTTCCATAACCCGCGCCACACGCAAAGGTATGGGTGTTGCAAATGCAGGCGCGCTTTGCATAGCCTGCGCAGGCATAAAGCTGCGAACGGCAGAGTTGAGGGGATTGAGTAAGCGGTAGGCGCTAAATAAGGCGATGTTCATGGGTTGCTCTCTTTACATCAGGAAATTGTTACGAATAAGACCGACAGCCAAGCCTTCGATTTCAAAAGGCTCGTCGTTTTGCACGATGATGGTTTTGAAGTCTGGGTTTTCGGCGTGCAATTCAATGCGGTCTGATTTGCGTTCAAACCGTTTGACGGTGACGTCATCGCCCAAACGTGCCACCACGATTTGGCCGTTTTTAGCCTCTCGGGTGGATTGCACGGCGAGCAAATCGCCATCCATGATGCCTGCGTCTCGCATGGACATGCCGCGCACGCGCAAGAGGTAATCAGCTTTGCGGTCAAACAGGCTGCTTTGGATGAGGTAGCTTTGGTCGATGTGTTCTTGCGCCAAGATGGGGGAACCTGCGGCGACGCGTCCAATCAAAGGCAAAAGCAAACTTTGCTGAAATTGGCTCATTTTTTCGGACAACTGCTCGGTAAAACCTGCGGCTGACTGTGCACGGTTGTTTGATTTGAGGCGAATGCCGCGCGAAGTGCCGCTAACCAATTCGATAGCGCCTTTGCGGGCTAAGGCTTGCAAATGTTCTTCAGCAGCGTTGGCAGATTTGAAGCCGAGCTCAGTAGCGATTTCAGCGCGCGTGGGAGGCGAACCTGTATTGGCGATAGCAGATTGGATGAGTTCCAGAATCTGCTGTTGCCTGGCGGTTAGTTTTGGTAAATCTGACATCGTTACTTCTCCATGCACAATGAGGTTTGGTTGCAATGCCTGTTTAGGCATCCAGTAACTGTATTTTT
>JBAXNJ010000310.1:0-2644 GCA_037133815.1 Betaproteobacteria bacterium | reverse complement strand
AAAGGGTCGTTTGGATTTAAAAACAAAGCTTTTGACGTCATCGTCATGGTGGTGGTGATGGCCCGGACCGTGTCCTGCGTCATGGATATGTTCTACGTGGGGGTGGTCATCATGGTCACCGTGGGCATGGTTGTCATGCCCATGGTCGTTCCCATGCGCATCATGTCCATGTTTATGCGAAGGATGGTCACAGTGTTCACCGTCGTGGTGATGGTGGCCATCGTCTGCCAAAAAGTCTGGGTCAATGTCTAGTTTGGCGTTGAGGTTAAAGCCGCGCAAATCAAACACTTCCGCCAAAGACACCTCGCCAAAATGCACCACTTTTTGGGGCGCACGGGGGTTCATGTGTTTGAGGCGGTGTTGCAGTGCATCCAATTCTTCTGCCGACACCAAGTCAGACTTACTGATAAAAATTTGGTCTGCAAAACCCACTTGGCGACGCGCTTCTTGGCGGTCATTGAGTTGCTGGGCGGCGTGCTTAGCGTCTACCAAGGTCAAAATAGAGTCGAGCAAAAAGCTCTCAGCGATCTCGTCGTCCATGAAGAAGGTTTGCGCTACAGGGCCTGGGTCTGCCAAACCTGTGGTTTCGATCACCACGCGCTCAAAGTCGAGCAGGCCTTTGCGCTTTTTAGCGGCCAACAGTTGCAAGGTGGTGCGCAAGTCTTCGCGGATGGTGCAACACACGCAACCATTGTTCATTTGGATGATTTGCTCGTTGGTGTCCGAGACCAAGATTTCGTTGTCGATGTTTTCTTCACCGAACTCGTTTTCAATGATGGCAATTTTTTGGCCATGGGCTTCGGTCAAGACGCGCTTGAGCAAGGTGGTTTTGCCTGCGCCTAAAAAACCGGTCAGGATGGTGGCTGGAATCAACATACGAGAACTACCTTGTAGAAATAAAAGAGGTCAACCCTCGATTGTCGCGCGTTCTGCCTTGTCGACCAAGGTGGCAGATTTCATGACCACCAAGCCCTTCAGGTATTCGCCCTCCGGGAAGGTCAAGGTCATGGGATGGTCTGGCGCGCCTTGCATACGCTCGCTGATATAGCCATCCACTCCCGCGTCGGTGCCAGCGGAGGCCACAATTTTGTGGAACAACTCTGCGCCAATGCCACCCGAACAACTGTAAGTAAACAGCACGCCACCAGGCTCCAAAATTTTGAAAGCCAAGCGGTTGATGTCTTTGTAAGCGCGCGCCGCCCGATCTGCGTGCGCAGCCGATGGCGCGAATTTGGGTGGGTCTAGGACGATGGCGTCAAAAGTTTGTCCGTCTTTGTAGAACTGGCGCAGTGATGCATTGACATCGGCATCCATCATGGTGGTGCGCGCGGCGTCAAAACCATTCAGAGCCACATTGCTTTTGGCGCGTTCTATCGCAGGACCTGAAGAATCAATCGAAGTGACGTGCGCGGCACCGCCCGCCAAAGCTGCCACCGTAAATCCACCTGTGTAGCAATAGCAATTGAGTACGCGCTGAAACTTCAGGCGACGTGTGTAATCCGCAAATTTTTTACGGCTGTCGCGTTGGTCTAAGTAGAAACCGGTTTTATGGCCCTCAGCAATATCAAGCGATAGTTTCCAGTCATGTTCACGCAACACAATGCCAGTCGCGCCCTCGCCGCGCAACCATCCTGTAGCCGGTTGCAAACCCTCTAAGCCACGCACGCCAGAGTCTGATCGCTCGTAGAGTTTGGATAACCCTGTTTGCGCCAGCAATGCGTTGGCAATCTCTTGCTTCCACCGCTCGGTGCCACTAGATAAAAATTGCGCCACCAAGGTGTCGTCATACCGATCGACGATCAACCCAGGTAGACCGTCGGACTCGCCATGGATCAAACGCATGCCGTTGCTTTGGATATCGAATCGGCTTCTCGCTGCAATAGCGCGTTGGATGGACGCTTCAAAAAAAGTCGCGTCGATACGTTGCGCTTCGTCAAAACTCCAAATACGCGCGCGGATTTTGGAGCTGGGGCTAAAAGCTGCCCATCCTAAAAAACTGCCGCTGTGGCTTTCCACACGTACCGTCTCTCCCGAATCCGCGCCGCCCTTGGCAATCGCGCTGTCAAATATCCATGGATGGCTGCGAAGCGCTGAGCGCTCTTTGCCTTCTCTGAGTCGTATCGTTTTCATTGTTAGTTACTTTATTTTTTACGCGCACGAGGATGCGCCGCGTCATAGGCTTTCGCTAAATGCTGAAAATCCAAACGCGTGTACACCTGCGTGGTGCTGATATTGGCGTGCCCGAGTAACTCTTGCACCGCGCGTAAATCGCTGCTCGACTGCAACAGATGACTCGCGAATGAATGACGCAGCATGTGCGGATGCACAGGAGTGGAGAGGCCAGCTTTCAAACTGCGTTGCTTGAGGCGTTGCCAAATGCCTTGGGCAGTGAGACGCGTGCCATGTCGACCAATAAATAGAGCACTCTGGACGTCTAACGAAACCTTTTTGTCTGATGACGCATCATCTAAAAACGTATCCTTTGTTGCAATTCCTTTGGTTGCAGTACCTTTTGTTACTGCACCTTCTTGTTGCAACAGGTTTAAACCTTGCTCACGAACCGCTAACCAAGCATTCACAGCTAGCAATGCCTTGCTTCCAATAGGCACACTTCGCCGCTTGCTCCCCTTACCCAATACATGGG
>JBAXNJ010000309.1:0-2651 GCA_037133815.1 Betaproteobacteria bacterium | reverse complement strand
AGCGTGATTGAACCCAACTCTATGGTTCCAAAAACCGTTTTGGAATACTTTATGAAAAACACCATCAAAAAGCGTTTTGAGGCAATGGCTGCCAGAGCGTCATTCAAGGCCCACACACCAAATCCCAAATGTCCGTAGTCAAAGTAAAACCCTCTCAATAATAAAGATTTTGGCTTATCAGCCGATTATCTTTTTAAGAGAAAGGTGGCTTGTATGCGTATTGGTGCCGTCAGCATGAATAGCACTGTCAATAGGGCGCAAACTGCTATTAAGAAGATATCGGCTATCTCTAAGCCGCGTACTTTTGCTGTGGATGAAGTCTCTGATAATTTGTCAAACGTAGGCCAAATTGATCGAGAGAACCATTTGCATGATGGGGCCAAGAATCGTCTTGACACCCTAGGCAGCGAAGTCGACGTCTGGGTTTAGTCCGTCCAGTCGATCACCATCTTCAGGCATTGCGGATCACCAAATGCCACTTCATAAGCATGCTGGGCTTGATCAGCTTTTTCAAAATGGGTAATAAGCCCTTCAAGCGGCAAACTGCCATCATGAAACATGGCTACAACGGCATCGAGATCATGTTTTTTCCATTGCGCAGCAACACGAATGGTGGCTTCGCGCATGAATGCTGGAGGATAGGCAAAAGCTAGATCTTGTTTATAAAACCCCGCGAGCACTACTTCACCGCCAGCTGCCATTTTTGGAATGACAAGATTCAAAATGCCCGCGTCACCACTCACATCACAAATGCAACGGTAATCTTTGCGCGTGTCTTGATCGGGATGGATCACGTCATACCCTAAAGCGCCTGCTTGTCGAATAGCTTGTGTTTCCCAAACTACTGGGGCCGGCTTACCAGCAGCAATTACCATGCGCGCCAACAATCTGCCCATGATGCCGTGACCAATGATCAGGTCTGGGTAGGCTAAAGCTACACCTTCGCGACCTACAGTGAACACATGGTGTGCAGTGGCTGCCAAAGCTAACAACACGCCTTTACTACCCAAAGAGTGGTCAAGTTTGACTGCTCGATCATGCGGCACCACAAGACGTTCGCCAGAGCCGCCAAATAAATTTTGAACACCTTGGAACGCATAAGAGCCAGGCAAAAAAACGAGGTCTCCTTTTTGCAAACTAGAAACCTCTGCGCCTAGATCAACGATGGTTCCTACCGTTTCATAACCGGGAACTAGTGGGTAAGACAAGCCAGGAAAGGGGGGCATCGTGCCTTCCCACAACAAGCGTTCAGTGCCTGTACTAATGCCACTGAAAGAGACGGCAACTTCTAAATCAAGTGGCCCCATGGGCGCGAGTTCAAGTTCACAAACACGCAAAGATTTTGGGGCTTCAAAAACAATGGCTTTGGCTTTCATGGGCGAAATTTTTAATTAAATGAATGGAGCTTGTCAAAGTCTTAAGTAGGTGTTTCAACGATGCAAACACAGCGACGCTGAACAGTTTAAATGCATAATGGTTGACAAAAAATAAGTTTGCAATTTAGTAAACGTATGCATAAATTACTCAATCTAGGTGGTGTTTTGTTGGCCAGTGTTTTTTTATCAGCAGGTGTACTTTACGGTTTGTGGGCGCCAGATATTGCGTTGTATGAACTCAAGTTGCGTTACGGATCTGCGTCGCAACATGTTGTGGAAGTGGACGGCCTCCATATCCATTACAAAGATACAGGCCCTAAAGATGCGCCTGTTCTTTTGTTATTGCATGGTTTTGGTTCAAGCCTCCAAACCTGGGATGCATGGGCTACTCAGTTAGAAAAAGATTACAGAGTCATCCGCTTAGATTTACCTGGGTTTGGCCTCACTGGCGCCAGTCCTAGCCAAGATTATTCCGAGCAAAAAGATGTTTCCACATTGATGCATTTTGTAGATAAGTTAGGTTTGTCTAGTTACTCACTTATCGGGCACTCAATGGGCGGAAAAATGGCTTGGGGCTTAGCAGCTTCACAACCAGATCGCGTGAATGCCTTGGTTCTGATGGCGCCCGATGGCTTCCCAGAGACCAAAGACATTGGCACCAAGCCCTATGCAATGCCAGGGGTCATGGGGGTGATCAAGTTCTCTTTACCCAAGTTCTTGGTGCGCAAATCCATTGAACCTGCATTTTTTGATGCCAATGCTTTGGACGATAGTTTGGTAGATCGTTATTACGATATGTTGCGAGCGCCGGGTGTTCGTACGGCCATATTGGAGCGGGCGAACCAAACCATTTATACCGATCCCGTTCCGCGCCTGAAAAAAATAACAGCCCCCACCTTGCTTATTTGGGGCGAAGAAGATCGGATGATTCCAAGCCGTAATGCAAAAAGCTATTCCAGCGTTTTGTTGCAATCTCAAACAGTGCTTTTGCCCAAATTAGGCCATTTGGTTCAGGAAGAGCAACCCAACATTGGCTTGAAGGCCGTCACTGAGTTTTTAAATTCGACCCTGAAACGCTGATCCCCCAGGGCTGAAGCCCTAAACTGCTAAAGTGTCAACGAGTATTGACAATGGTAGATGTAATGATATATTTACATGAAGATCTGTCATTTCTTCTCGACAGTGGCACTACAAGGGGGCGTTATGAGTCTATTGATACGAGCCGAAGAGGCGCTGAAGTCACACTTTGAGGTGGCCGTTGGGTCAGGGGCACCC
>JBAXNJ010000308.1:0-2652 GCA_037133815.1 Betaproteobacteria bacterium | reverse complement strand
CCATTTGGTAGCCGTCAATGGTGGTCACCACCGAGGACGATTCACCAGGCAGGTTTACTAAGATCGCCGTGGTTGATCCACCGTATTGGGCACCGTAGTAAATACCAGCCAACATGATCAATGCAGATACAGGTGGTAGTGCATAGGTCGCTGGCAACAACATGGCGATCGTCGCTACAGGGCCAATGCCTGGCAATACACCGATCAGCGTACCCAAAATACAGCCGATAAAACAGTACATCAGGTTGATAGGCGTAAACGCCACGCCAAAGCCCAACGCTAGGTTATTGAGTAAATCCATGTTTTATTTCTCCCTGCTTAACCAGTAATGAAAAAAGGCCACACTGGCATCTGCAAGTTCAAAAGCTTGATGAACGCAAGATAGCTCAGAACCGATAAGAAGGTGGCGAGAATAAGTACATCTTTTAGTTTGAAGACATCCCCCGCTTTGCTAGAAATGATAGTTAGAGCGTAAATGCCTGCAATGAGTCCCATAGGCGGCAACCCCAAACTAGGTAAACCCGCCAATAAAATTCCAAAAGCAACGTTGGCTCCCAATATGTACACGATAGGTCGCCAAGCAAAGTCTCCAATTTTTTCTCCATCCTCAGTGTGCTCTACCAAGGAGTAAAAGGTAGTAAAGCAACCAAGGGCGGCAAGTAATACGCCTAACAACAAAGGAAAGTACCCAGGGCCCATTCGAGCAGCTGTTCCTACAGAGTAGTTCGTAGCACCCCAAGCGAAAGCACCACCAATGGCAGTGAACATCAACCCAGAGAAAAAGTCTTTTTGACTTTTGATCATGTCATCTCCTTAAACAAAATACCTAAGTAGTTAGGATTGTGACCTCACACTCAACTAACAGGGATGTGGGTTTCACCTACCTATGTCGCATATGCGTTGCGGGTTAACCCTTGCTTTGCAATTCTTTGCAGGCGGCTTAGGTCAAAGCAACTGGGGCTAAAACTTTCAACCACTTGGTTGCAGGCAATGGCCATTTCGTTTGAATCGCTTGTGCTTGCGACATCAAAGTGTCGCGATCTAATGACTGTGCAGTGCGTAACGCCATCAAAATAGTGTTGCCTTCTTTCGTAGGCCTAAACGCCCACAAGGC
This sequence comes from Betaproteobacteria bacterium, assembly GCA_037133815.1. Classification (GTDB taxonomy): domain Bacteria; phylum Pseudomonadota; class Gammaproteobacteria; order Burkholderiales; family Burkholderiaceae_C; genus Limnohabitans. The sequence goes on along the minus strand of JBAXNJ010000308.1, from coordinate 1,538 downwards.
ATCTTTGCCAAATACATTGGCAATTTTTTGCACGCTACTCTCGAAGCTTGAACTGCGTCCAAATAAATTAACCGTCATGCATCCGTTGTCTGTCAGCAGTTGTCTGCAATCCGTATAAAACGCTTCGCTGTCTAAAACAGGACACGCCGCATCTTGGTCATACAAGTCGACTTGCAGAGCATCAATTTTTCCGCGCCAGTGGTAATGTCCGGCTACTTCAGCGGCGTCTCCCAACACCACATTTAATTTAGCGGTGTCATCTGGCAACTTAAACCATAGCCTGCATGCAGCAATGACTTGTGGATTTAATTCAATTGCTGTGGTCTGCATGCGCAAATGCTTATGGCAAAACTTCGTCAAAGACGCAGCGCCAAGTCCGAGTTGCATGGTGTGCAAATTCCCGACCTTATCGAGATCCACAAACAGCAACCAACCCATCATGCGTTGCACATATTCCAGGTGAATTTCAAACGGTTTGTTGATCTTCATCGAACCTTGCACCCATGGCGTGCCCAAATGCAGATAGCGCACATCACCGTAGTCAGAAAAATTAACTGAAGGCAAATTATTTTTGCGTTGCGTTGCCATTGCTAATCTGCCATGCCTTCCACCACAAAGCGCACACGCTTGGTGCCTTGCCATGCGTCGGTTTCTATGCGGTAAGCCAAATGCGCTAACGCTGGCAAAGGCTCTACTCGCCCAAACCATATGCCGTCTACCGGTTGCCCATGGTGGCGTAACTTCAAAGACAAATGTTTTTCGGCGACCAAACGTTGGCCCAAGACTTCGATGTTTTCACTAAAAGTCGGTGCTGCGAAACCTTGCCCCCAGACTTCTTGGGCTAGAACGTCTGCCATATCGGGACGTCGAAACTCCGGCGGTAGAGGGCCATCGGTTTGCAAACGACGTTGCAGGGTGGCCTCGTCCAACCACTCTTGTGCAACTTGTTGCAAGGCTTCTTCAAAAAGCCCCAGTTGCTCCTCTTCTATCGTGCAACCTGCCGCCATGGCGTGACCACCAAAGCGCAATAACACGCCGGGGTGACGCTTAACAACCAAATCTAGGGCGTCTCGCAAATGAAAACCGGGGATTGATCGACCTGAACCTTTGAGTTCATGCGATTTACCACTAGCTTGGCTAGGCGCAAAAACAAAAGTAGGACGGTGGTGCAAATCTTTCAACTTGGCCGCCACGATGCCCACCACGCCTTCATGAAACTCTGGGTCAAACACGCACAAGGCGGGTGGCGGCAATTCATCAGGATCCAGCATATCTTGCGCGATGGCCAAGGCTTGGTCACGCATGTCGCCCTCGATCACGCGACGTTCTCGATTGATGCGGTCTAAGGCGGTTGCCAATTCAGTGGCACGCGCTAGGTCGTCCGTGCAAAGGCACTCAATCCCCAAAGTCATATCCGCTAAACGCCCTGCTGCGTTGATACGCGGCCCTAATGCAAAACCAAAATCTTGCGCCGTGCATTGCGCACTCGCGCGACCTGCTGCCACAAACAAAGCTGACATACCAGCAGGCATAACGCC
>JBAXNJ010000307.1:0-2655 GCA_037133815.1 Betaproteobacteria bacterium | reverse complement strand
ATGGGGCGCATGTTTAAAGCAACACAATGTCGTATTGTTCTTGCGCCATAGCCCCCTCGCTTCTAAGCGAAATAGGTTTACCGATAAAGTCGCTCAAGCCAGCCAGGTGTTGGCTCTCTTCGTCTAAAAGAATGTCAATTACTTCAGGGGCTGCCACCACTCTAAATTCCTGCGGATTAAATTGACGCGCTTCACGCAGTATTTCACGCAAGATGTCGTAGCAGACAGTGCGTGCAGTTTTTACAATTCCCTTGCCTCCGCAGACAGCACAAGGCTCGCACAGCACATGGGCTAACGATTCGCGGGTGCGTTTACGGGTCATCTCTACTAACCCCAAAGCAGAATAGCCACTGACTTGGGTTTTCACGCGGTCCTTTGAAAGCTGTTTACGAAATTCTTCTAACACCGCTTCGCGGTGGTCTTCTCGCACCATATCGATAAAGTCTGCAATCACGATGCCACCAAGATTACGCAAACGCAGTTGCCTAGCTATGGCACCTGCAGCTTCTAAATTGGTTTTAAAAATCGTGTCATCGAAATTACGCGCGCCTACAAAACCGCCAGTGTTGACGTCCACGGTCGTTAAGGCTTCAGTTTGGTCAACGATCAAGTAACCGCCAGATTTCAAATCGACGCGACGGCCTAAGGCTTTTGCTATTTCTTCGTCGATATTGAAGAGATCAAAAATCGGTCTTTCGCCTTTATAGAGTTGGAGCTTGCTGACAGAGGCTGGCATAAATTCAGAACCAAAAGCATGGAGCAGATTAAATTGCTCACTTGAATCGAGGCGAATCGTTTGGGTTTCTTCATTCACCAAGTCGCGCAACACGCGTTGGAGCAAATTCAGATCTTGCCGCAATAGCGATGGGGGTGGCAAACGTACTGAAGATTCTTTGATTTGCGCCCACATTTTGCGCAAATATCGGATGTCTTCGCTCAGTTCGTGATCGCTAGCATCTTCACCGTTGGTTCGCAGAATAAACCCACCTGAATCGCCTTGGTTCGAATTATCCAAAACCAACTTCTGAAGTCTTGCGCGTTGCGTCTCACGGTGCTCAAATGGGATTTTTTGCGATACCCCAATATGCTGGTCTTGCGGAAGAAACACCAGCAAACGACCTGCAATGCTGATTTGCGATGACAAGCGGGCACCCTTGGTACCGATAGGATCTTTGATGATTTGCACCATCAAAGATTGGCCTTCAAACACCTGTTTCTCAATCGGCAATAGAGGAGGTGGATTGGCCTGGTCAGAATCTGCATGGCGCGCTGCTACGCTACTCATCAAATCGGCTACGTGCAAAAAAGCTGCTTTGTCTAAGCCAATATCGATAAAGGCCGATTGCATGCCAGGTAAAACACGGGCTACCTTGCCGATGTAGACGTTACCCACCAAGCCACGTTCTAGCGTACGTTCCACATGTATTTCTTGGAGTGCGCCAGTTTCAACTACCGCCACCCGCGTTTCTTGGGGAGACCAGTTGATCAGAATATCTTGTTGCATGGCGATGTTGGGCTAGGGCTAAACCGTAAACCCGAATTCTCTCAATAAATGGGAAGTCTCAAATATAGGCAAACCCATGATTCCTGAATAGTTACCGCTGATGTGCGAAATAAAGACAGCTGCCTTACCTTGAATTGCGTAGGAGCCGGCTTTACCCATAGGCTCTTGGCTGGCCACATATCGGTCAATATCTTGCTTAGACAAATCAGCAAATTGCACTTGAGAGATGCTCAATGCATGACTTTGTTTACGCTGGGTTCCGATAAACACTGCAGTGAGTACCCGATGGGTTTTTCCGCTCAACTGCTGCAACATGGATTTGGCATGTTCTGCGTTATCTGGTTTTCCAAATAGGGTGTTACCCAATGCGACGGTAGTGTCTGAACACAAAACAGGGGCTGAAGGTAAGCCCCTGTTCTTCAATCGTTGCAACGCGGCTTCTAGTTTTAAAGCTGTGACCCGTTGAACATAAGCACGTGGTTTTTCATTGGGATGAACCACTTCTAACGCCTCCACGTCTTCGTTAGCGTCAGGCAACAACAATTCAAAGTTGACGCCTAATTGCTCTAGCAATTGTTTGCGACGTGGGCTTTGCGAAGCCAAATAAATAAAACTGTAGCGTGGCATAGCGTGTTATTCGCGGTGGTATGGATGGTTGGTATGCATGGACCAGGCTCGGTACAACTGTTCGACCAAGAGTACGCGCACCATGGCATGTGGCAATGTCAGGTCTGACAAACGCAGTCTTTCATGCGCGGCTTGCTTGAAAGCAGGGTCTAGTCCATCAGGACCCCCGATGACAAATGCGACGTCATGGGCATCTAATTGCCATTGGGCGAGTTTGCTGGCCAAGGCTGCAGTGGTCACCGTGGTTCCGCGTTCATCTAATGCCACTATGCGAGAGCCTTTAGGAATGGCTGCTTGGATACGCTCTTTTTCAGCCGCGTAAATAGTCTCTAAAGTTTTACTAGCGCGAGGTTCGGTTTTAACGGCCTTGAGTTCAACGCGCATTTCGGCGGGAAATCGTTTAGCGTAATCGTCCCAAGCACTTTGAGTCCATGCTGGGACGCGCTGACCGACTGCAACGACCCATAGTTTCATCTCTGGCGCGTGGCGGTCTTTTTAGCAGGTGCTTTTTTAGCGCTGGTTTT
>JBAXNJ010000306.1:0-2670 GCA_037133815.1 Betaproteobacteria bacterium | reverse complement strand
TGACCAAACCTGCAGTGGATCGACGGTTACTGCTGAGCGTGTGAATCGCATGCGGATTACTTGCAATCGCATCGGTGCGTGCCGTTAAGTAAGTGCCTAAGTCTGCGCCGCGAAAACTATAAATGGCTTGCTTAGGGTCGCCGATCATGATGAGTGCGTTACTGGCATTACACGCTGTATCTGCATAAATGCGGTTGAGTGTTCCGTATTGCCAAGGATCGGTATCTTGAAACTCATCCACTAAAGCGACTGGATATTGGTAGCGAATGGCAGTGGCTAAGCGTCCATCCTCTGCCATGACCGCGCCGTGTAAATTTTGTAGTAAATCAGAAAAATCAAAGGCTGCTCTTTGTGCTTTCGCTGTCTTGTATTTCTCTCCAACGGTATGCGCGGCGTGCAAGGCTAATTGCTGCTCGGTTTTTGGCTCAGATTTTTGATGCAATACGTAGTCTTCTACAGTCGCAAAAAAAGTAAAGTCTTTTGCTTCTAACCAGTTTTTCTCCGTCAGCACAGATGTTGTGAAGCGCGCAATGACATCTGGCTTGATCGTTGTTTGGTTTTCTGCCCAATTTTTGAGTTGTTGCAGCCAATTGGCGTAATGGTCAGAACGAACACCTTTGAGTTTTTTCTTGCTACCGACTTCTTGCAGAGTGGCGTAAAGCGCCTCGTTCCAATGCGAGCGGCACACATCGGCCTTAGATCCGAGTTCTTGCGCCCATGCCAAATGGGTTTCAATGATTTGGTGTGGGCTGAATGCCGGCGCGTCAGTGTTGCTAGGTTTACGTTCTATTTCAGTCCAAACAGTACGAACCATATTCAGCAAAATATCAGGCGCATTACCAATGAAGGGCGAGACACATTCCAAAGCCTGCGCACTGAGCGGATAAAACCATTCGCGCCAATAGTCTTGTACCAATGCGCGTTGTAAATCTTCGGCATTTTCTAGATGGGTTTGCTCAAATAGGTTGCGGCTATCCAGCGCATGCTGGCTCAACATGCGACGTGACCAGCCGTGTATGGTGTAGATGGCTGCGTCGTCCATCCACTCGGTGGCGCAATTGAGTTGAAGAGCGCAACTCGGCCATGCCTTCTCTGAAAAGCTGTTCCGCAGGTCGATTAAAAATGGATCAGCTTTAAAGCTAAAAGGAAGCGATCTTTTCTGTGCGCTGGCATCAAAAAAAACAGCAGCTTGGCTAAGGCGCTCGCGTATACGGTCACGCAACTCAGCAGTGGCCGCATCGGTAAACGTCATCACCAGAATTTGTGGTGGCAACAAAGGGGCTTGACGTTGATGGCCAAGCACCAAGCGAAGGTACAAAGCAGCCAGTGTCCAAGTCTTGCCTGTGCCTGCGCTGGCTTCAATCACTTGCCGTCCTTGTAAGGGCATGTGCAGAGCGTCAAGCTTTTGCGCTTGGATGGAATCAGCGTTTGTCATAGTGCAGATTCCTCAACTACGACAGTTGTATCCATAGCGACTAATCTAGCGCGTTGGACCATGGCGCCATAAAAGCGTTGCGCCCACATAGGAAGGTCGGTCTCAATATCTGCGAAGCTACTAAAAACCCGTTGAAGCGAGGTGCTTTCTGAAAGTTCGCCTGGTCGCTGGTGTGAGTCTTCAAAAACTTTTCGTGCTTCCGATATTGCAGTGATATGTAACTGGTCTGGACTTTCAGCTTTTGTAGAGTTTGGAAAACTTAAGGCAGAGATATATTTGCAAGCTGATTTACGCGATAGTGGCAACGGCTGTTGCCATGCCTCTGCATAAAGCGCCATCAAGTCATGTAAGTATTGGGTGCCTTCGTCTTTAGTTAATGCATCAAATTGCACCACGCCATTGAGGCCAATTTGTATGCTGGTGGTAGGTGTGCCACTGGCACATGCCACGACGTGGTGTAACCAGAGTGTGGTCAAGGTTTCTGCACGCGGATGTTGGTTTTTCTCTTTGCCCTCAAGAACAGAGCCGGCGCGCATTTCAATTTGTAGCCACTCAGTTGCTTCGGGTTTTGTCCGCCATATATGTTGCCCGTTAGCCCACTCTGCACTCAGTAAATGTGAATCGAAGGCCCAATTTTTAGTTTTAGTTGCCAGTGTGTCAGGCCAATCTTTCACGATCGAATTGAACCGCGCAAGCAACTCTTCACGTTGTTTGAGTAATAAACTTTCTTGCGCTTGACCAAATCCGGCAATGGCAAGTTCGCCGCTTAATCGCAAGCGTTGTAGCGCGTGTTCAGGATCGCTAGCTTTTGTGATAGTTTGTGTCAGCAGATATTTGTCTAGATGGTTGAGAGCAAAAGGCTCTTCCTGCGCGCTGGCTTCATCGGGTACATCAAGTTGTAAGCGTAATCTGTCGCGGACAAAAACATCTACTGGTTGTTTGAGTAAGCGCTGTAAATTTTGTAACGTTAATGCTTGAGGTAAGTCAGTTTTATTAGCGGCTGGGCAAGCCAGTGAAGCTTTGTTTTTCTCTTTGGTAAGCAGCGCGCTTTGCCAATCTTTGGCGTAAGTGGTGAACCCACTATTTTTTGTGAAGTATTTAGGTGAGAAAGCCTGCAATGGTTGCAGCTGGTTTTCTTTGTCAAAGGCCAATGCCTCTCCGCGCTTCCACACTGCATTGAGATAGTCGATTAACTGAGCCACCAGCACAGAAGGAGGTTTAACTTCATGGTCTGT
>JBAXNJ010000305.1:0-2682 GCA_037133815.1 Betaproteobacteria bacterium | reverse complement strand
ATGCAGGTATCTTTGTCGTGCAACACAACGCCTTCGTCGGTTTTGTAGAAGCAGTTCACTGGACAAACCGCCATGCAAGGAGCATCTGAGCAATGCATGCAGGCGACAGAGATCGACTTCTCGCCAGGAACGCCGTCGTTCAAAGTGACAACGCGGCGGCGGTTCACACCCCACGGCACTTCGTGTTCGTTTTTACAAGCGGTGACGCAACCGTTGCATTCGATACAACGCTCTGCGTCACAAATAAATTTCATGCGTGCCATTATTTTTCTCCTTTAACGCGGCGCTTTAGGCACGCTCAACGTTGCAAACGGTGGTCTTGGACTCTTGCATCATGGTGACGCTGTCGTAGCCGTAGGTGGTGGCCGTATTGACCGCTTCACCCCGTACGACGGGTGCCGCACCTTTAGGGTAATGCGCCAACATATCTGCGCCTTGCCAGCGTCCTGAGAAGTGGAAGGGCAAGAAAACCGTATCGGTTCCAACACGAGGCGTGACCATCGCCATGACCTTGATACGTGCACCAGTGGGTGACGTCACCCAGACCTGCTCGCCGTCGCGAATGCCGCGGTCAGCTGCAGCCTTGGGGTTGATCTCCACAAACATGTCTTGCTGCAATTCAGCCAGCCATGGGTTGGATCGGGTTTCTTCGCCGCCGCCTTCGTATTCAACCAAACGACCAGAGGTCATGATGAGCGGGAACTTCTCATGCACCTTGTCGGCGATGTTTTTGTCTTGCACGGTTTTGAACAAGGTGGGCAAGCGCCAGAAAGCTTTTTTATCGGCGTGGGTGGGGTACTTTTCCATCAAGTCTGGACGCGTGCCATAAAGCGGCTCGCGGTGTTGAGGGATCGGATCTGGGAAGTTCCACACCACGGCGCGGGCTTTGGCATTACCAAATGGATGACATCCATGGTTTTGCATAAAGACGCGAATCATGCCGCCCGAGTTGTCAGTCTTCCAGTTTTTGCCTTCAGCCAACGGCTTTTCAGCATCGGTGAGTTCGTCCCACCAACCGAGCTTTTTGAGCAATACGTGGTCGAGTTCTGGATAGCCCGTGGTGATGTCAGCACCCAAAGAGTGGGAGCCGTCTTCTGCCAACAAGTTTTTGCCTTCACGCTCTACGCCGAAGTTGGCGCGGAAGTTACCGCCGCCTTCCATGACGTGTTTGGAGGTGTCGTACAAATTAGGTGAGCCGGGGTGCTTCAACTCTGGCGTGCCCCAACATGGCCACGGCAAGCCGAAGTAGTCTCCACCAAAGTCGTAACCAGTTTCTTTGTCTTTGCCGCCTTTGGACTTCAAAGTCTTTACGTCAAAAAGGTGCATATTGCGCATATGCGCCTTGAGACGCTCAGGGCTTTGGCCGGTATAGCCAATAGTCCAGACCGACTTGTTGATTTCGCGCAAGATGTCTTCTGGCATGGGTTCGTCCATGCCTTTGACTTTTTGCAGCTTGTAGTTCTTGACCAATTCTTTGCCAAAGCCTAGCTTCTCAGCCAATTGGTACATGATCATGTGGTCCGAACGGCTTTCCCACAACGGTTCAATCACTTTGTCTCGCCATTGCAAAGAACGGTTCGACGCAGTGCATGAGCCACTGGTTTCAAACTGGGTGGCCGCTGGTAACAAATAGACAGCGCGATTAGGATTAGCGTCTTCTGGCTTACCAGGCATAGCAGCCATCGCTGCTGTGGCGGATGGATAAGGGTCCACTACTACCAACAAATCCAACTTATCCATGGCGCGCTTCATATCAAGTCCGCGCGTTTGCGAGTTGGGAGCATGACCCCAGAAAAATACGCCCTTGAGATTGCTATCTTGGTCAATCAACTCGTTCTTTTCCAGCACGCCGTCAATCCAACGTGAGACAGTAATGCCAGGCTTGCTCATCATGGCAGGGGCGGCAAAGCGGCCTTTGAGCCAATCAAATTCAACGCCCCATGCTTTGGCAAAGTGTTTCCAAGAGCCTTCGACGATGCCGTAGTAACCAGGCAATGAGTCTGGGTTAGGACCAACGTCCGTCGCGCCTTGCACGTTGTCGTGACCGCGGAAGATGTTGGTACCACCACCCGACTTGCCTACGTTGCCCAAAGCCAACTGCAAAATGCAAGAGGCACGCACGATGGCGTTACCAATCGTGTGCTGGGTTTGGCCCATACACCAGACGATGGTGCCAGGGCGGTTTTGATGCAACCACGTAGCGACTTTGAGCAATTGCTCTGGACCCACGCCACAGGCTTCCTCGACCTTATCGGGCGTCCACTTGGCCAAGACTTCTTCTTTGACCTTGTCCATGCCGTAGACACGGTCGTTGATGTACTTTTTGTCTTCCCAGCCGTTCTTGAAAATGATGTGCAACAAGCCAAACAAGAAGGCGATGTCTGAACCTGAACGGATGCGTACGTATTCGTCTGCCCTAGCAGCAGTGCGGGTGAAGCGTGGATCGACCACGATCATCTTGCAGCCGTTTTCTTTGGCGTGGAGCATGTGCAACAAAGAGACAGGGTGCGCCTCGGCTGCGTTGGAGCCGATGTACATCGCGACCTTGCTGTTTTGCATGTCGTTGTACGAATTGGTCATCGCACCATAACCCCAGGTATTCGCAACACCGGCCACTGTCGTGGAGTGGCAAATACGGGCTTGGTGGTCGCAGTTATTGGAGCCAAAGTAGCTGACAAACTT
>JBAXNJ010000304.1:0-2692 GCA_037133815.1 Betaproteobacteria bacterium | reverse complement strand
ACCAAGAGCCTTTGTTACACATAGAGTCGCGCGAAATAAAAGCGCGTCGCAGAGCGGGTGGCGTGGTGTGGTTTGACTTCAAGGATATTTGTGGTGGTCCGCGTTCGCAAAATGACTACCTTGAAATAGCTTCCCAGTTCCACACGGTTCTTTTAAGCGATGTACCTTATATGCCAGTCAATAGGGCCTCTGAGGCGCGCCGATTTACTTGGTTGGTCGATGTTTTGTACGATAGGCATGTGAAATTTATCTTATCGGCTGAAGTACAACCTGCTGCGCTCTACACAGAAGGGCCCTTGGCGCACGAGTTTGTGCGCACGGTTTCGCGCTTGCGTGAAATGCAATCGGCTGAATTTTTGGCTTTGGGTAGGCGCGTGGTGGACACGGCATTGACATGACATATTACAAATTCTTTGCAACTTTCCTGCTAATGCTTTGCATGGGCAGTAACGCCTCCTTTGCACAAATCTTGTCAGCCTCAGACATTCCTTCTGATGAAGACAGACTGGCAGAAAGCACGCGCTTAGAGAAAAAGCGTGAAGAGATGGACGCCACTTACCAAAGTGCTATGCGTGCGTGTTATCAAAGGTTTGATGTGGTGGGGTGTCAGTTAAAGGCGCGCGATAAACGGCTAGAGGTTTTGGCTGTTTTACGCAAAGAAGAAAATAAATTTAATGCGCTAGAGCGTCAAATTAAAGCCTTTGAGTCCATTCAACGCACCGCTGAAAAAACCAGCGAGGTGCAACAACAAGATGCTGCTAACCAACGCGAAGAAGCGCAGCAAGCAGCAAAAGACAGACTAGAGCGTACCGAGCAAAAGAAACTAGACTACGACGGCCAAGGTAAGAACCGCCCCAATTTCGATGCCAAACAGAGCGAAGCAGCACAACACCGCGCAGATACAGAAAGGCGTTTGAAAGATCGCACCAATGCTCCTGCAGATCCCTTGCCTTCGCCAGTTCGAGCTAAGTGACCCACACGCACGACCCACAGCTTTTGCGCAACCGAGTGCAAGAGGCTTTTTTAGAGAGTGGCATTCTTTCGCAAGCCACCCAGCAGTTCCAACCTCGATCAGGCCAAACCGATATGGCGCTGGCGGTGGCGGATGTCATCAGCGAAGGCGGCAGTTTGGTCGTGGAGGCGGGCACCGGTGTTGGTAAAACCTTTGCGTACTTGGTGCCTGCTTTGCTCAGTGGCGAGCGTGTTTTGTTGTCTACCGCTACCAAAGCATTGCAAGACCAATTGTTTGCGCGTGACATTCCGCGACTGATTGCTGCGTTTAATTTACCTATTCGCTTAGCGCTCTTAAAAGGGCGAAGTAATTATTTATGCACGCACAGAATGCAAATGGCAAGGCAAGATGCGTCTTTGCCCGATAGACACGTGGTGCGCATGTTGGCCAAGGTGGAGACCTGGGCCTTAACGACCCAGACTGGCGATTTGGCTGAACTGCCTGGACTCGACGAGCGCTCTGCATTGATTCCGTGGATCACTTCTAATCGCGAAAACTGCTTGGGCTCGCAATGCCCTGCATTCAAAAACTGCCACGTCAATAACGCGCGCCGTGATGCGCTTGCGGCAGATATTGTGGTGATTAACCACCATTTGTTTTTTGCTGATTTGGCTGTGCGTGAGTCTGGCATGGCTGAACTGTTGCCTAGTGTGCGGGTGGTGGTGTTTGATGAGGCCCACCAACTCAATGAAACGGGTGTGAATTTTTTAGGACAACAACTCAGCACTTCACAACTTCTTGATTTAACCCGTGACCTCCTTGCTACGGGTTTGCAACTCGCACGTGGTTTTGCGGATTGGCAAGGATTAGCGTCTGCGCTGGAACTCAGCGCAAGAGATTTGCGTTTGTTGGTGGGGCAACGCAATGCTTCCACCAAGATCAAATGGACTGAGCCAACGCCGGAGGGAATTGCTGCTGATGCTTGGCAGCATGCCTTAGAGGGCGTATACCAAGCTGCAGACAACATTGCCCAATCGCTAGAGACGGTGGTCGAAGTTGCGCCAGATTTTTTACGACTACAAGAACGCATGGTGGATGTGATGCATCGTGTGTCGCTGTTTGCCAAAGCCTGCGATCCGCAAACGGTGCGATGGCTCGACGTGACATCGTCGCAAATGCGCTTGATGCAAGCGCCCCTAGATATTGCAGACACTGTGCGAGAGCGTTTACTCAAGCAATCTACTCCCAAGAGTTGGATTTTTACTTCCGCTACCTTGGGTGACGAACCGACTTTGAAATGGTTCACCGAGCCTTGCGGCTTGGAGTCTGCGCAAGTCTTGCGTGTGGAAAGTCCTTTTGACTATCCCAGCCAAGCTGCCATGTTTGTCCCTAAAGACATGGTGCGTCCAAGCGATCCGGCACATAGTTCACAAGTAACCAAACTAGCGAGTGATGCCGTGCGTGTTTTGGGCGGAAAATCATTGGTGCTTACTACAACCCTGCGTGCTTTGCGTGCGATTGGCGACGCTATGAAGCAGCAACTAGAAGGCTCTGGCATTGAAGTATTGATGCAAGGTGAATGGCCAAAGCGTGAATTGATGGCCCGATTCCAAGACGCAACACCAGAGCAGGGTGGTTGTGTTTTAGTTGCTTCCGCTACCTTCTGGGAAGGTTTTGATGTGCCAGGCGATGCGCTGCAATTGGTCATCATTGACAAGTTGCCCTTCCCACCACCCAACG
>JBAXNJ010000303.1:0-2707 GCA_037133815.1 Betaproteobacteria bacterium | reverse complement strand
CCAGCAACCACGGCGTCAACAGGCACACCACCACCCCATTGCAGCGCAAAAACAACCGCACTATATGCCACTACCGCCCATACCAATAGGCTAGTCAATCGCGAAAAAGCGGGGGCAAATGGTTGTAGTAACGAGCTAAAACTAGGCATGAGAGCATCATATAAGAACATTTACGCACCAACTATTGCTCAAGTTTAAATAAAAGATAAAATATTATCCTTTATTGAATTTTATTTAATTTAACAGTCTAAATGTTATCTCTTATAAATCCTGAAGATGCCATGTATCAGCTCGCTGAGCGGGTCAAACAAAGTCGCCTAGCTGAAAACTTTTCAAGAAAAAGTCTTTCGGAAAGGTCTGGAGTTTCTGAAGCGTCTATCAAACGATTTGAAACAACTGGAGAAATTGCGCTGCTTGCATTGCTAAAGCTCTCCTACGCCTTGGGCTCTATGCAGGAGTTTGACAAAGTCTTTGCACCTAAAGATGTCATTTCTATCAAAGACATCAGAAAAAAACAAAGAGCAAGGGGACGCAGATGAATACAAAAGCCAAGCATGTGAAAGAGCTTCAAGTTTCTATTGCTGGCCAAGCAGTTGGCACCCTCGCCCAAACAGAGCGGGGACAGATTTGGTTTGAGTATGACCCAGCTTGGATTCAGTCTGGCTTTGCGCTCTCCCCTACGCCGAGCTTTGCACTTAAATCAGGGGCCTTCAAAGCGACTAACAACACCTTTGATGGCTTGCACGGCGTTTTCAATGACGCCCTACCAGATGGATGGGGCTTACTCCTAATGGACCGCGCTTTGAAAAACAAGTTGGGTTGGGACGTTCATGAAATCACCCCACTAGATAGGCTCGCTTACATAGGCAATCGCGCCATGGGCGCTTTAGAGTTCAAACCCACCATAGAGAACGACGAACATGCTGGCGCCCCCTCCCTCTCTGGATTAGCCGAAGACGCCCTTTTGGTCCAAGAAGGCTCGGCAGATGAGGTGCTTCGATCGCTAACCATCCATGGCGGATCCCCGGGTGGCGCGCGGCCAAAGGTAACCCTTGCGTTAGAGAGTCAAGGTGGCGATGTTGTGATGTCAGGGTTTGAAAAGATTCCTGCAAATTTTGACCATTGGATGGTTAAGTTCCGCTCAAAAAATACAGACCCCGCATGCATGGGGCGCATAGAACTGGCCTACGCAAAAATGGCCGCGTTAGCAAAAGTCGATATGCCACCATCCCGACTTATCTCAGCCAATGTCCGCGGGGTAGAAGAAGCGTTTTTTGCAGTGAAGCGTTTTGACCGCGATAAGAACAAAAAGCTGCACGTCATTTCGCTAGGCGGCATGCTCGATGCTTCGCATCGTGAGCCTTGCTTGGACTACACCCAGCTTTTAAAAGCAGTGCACTTTGCAACCAGGAACGTCAAAGAGGTCGAGCGCGCTTTTAGAGTGATGGCCTTTAACGTGTTAGCGCACAACAAAGACGATCACGTCAAAAACTTCGCCTTTATTTACGACGGGCGAGAGTGGAGGTTTAGCCCCGCGTTTGACCTCACTTTCAGTGGCGGCATGAACAACCAACACACCACAGCCATTGCAGGCCAAGGTAATCCAAAGCTCGCTGCGATCGAACTAGTAGCGAAAAGTGCTGGGATTAAGAATTGGAAATTGGTCGTCGATGAGGTTTTTTCAGCAGTTTCCCAGTGGGAGCAGCTTGCTGACACACACAAAGTCGAGCCTCGTATTGCTAGTGAGTATTACAAAGCCATCCAATCTGGCCCGTGCTACACAGACTTAGGATGAACATGCTTTCACCAGGTCTTATCATGCACCACCCTCTCAAAGTTAGCCCCCTTATGCACCCCTTGCAAGCCAAAAATAGCCTTCGCACAAAAGCCAAACAACGCGGCTTCACGTTGATCGAACTCATGGTCGTTCTAGCCATCATTGGCATACTCGCAGCGCTGGTAGTCCCCAACGTGCTAAACCGCGCCGACGACGCCCGCGTCACCGCAGCGCGCACCGACATTGGCAACTTGATGCAAGCGCTCAAACTCTACCGCCTTGACAACCAACGCTACCCCAGTGCAGAGCAAGGCTTGCAAGCTCTGGTCTTACAACCCACAGCAGGCCCTGCGCCTTTGAATTGGAAGCCTTACATCGACAAACTTCCCAATGATCCTTGGGGCAAGCCTTACCAATACATGAACCCAGGCCTCAAAGGCGAAGTAGATATCCTCTCTCTCGGCGCCGATGGCCAAGCCGGCGGCGAAGGCAAAAACGCCGACATCGGCAGCTGGCAATAAGCCCCATGCAGCGCCAGCGCGGGCTGACTTTGCTGGAGCTTTTGGTGGTGCTAGCAATCATTGCCATTTCCTCTGCCGGCGTGGCCCTAGCGATGCGCGACAACGCGCAGAATCAGTTAGAACGCGATGCCCAACGCCTTATTGCCAAACTTGAAGCAGCCCGCGTGCAGTCGCGTGCGCAGGGATTGCCAATTGTTTGGCGCGCCACGGATTCGGGTTTCATTATTGAAACGCCTGTGGTTGGTTCTGGCTTTGTGGCGCAGCGCGATGATTGGCTTTCTGCTGGCATGTCTGCGGGTATGAAGGCCATTACGCTGGGGCCTGAACCGATCATTCCTCCCGCCACCATCACGCTCAGTAATTCAAACGTACAAACCTCAGACGCCAAGCTAATGCAACTGCGTATAGG
>JBAXNJ010000302.1:0-2711 GCA_037133815.1 Betaproteobacteria bacterium | reverse complement strand
GCCGGCTTGCACTTGACGCGGTCGAGGCGAAAGAGTTGCAGTTGATGGCTGGTGTCTTTACTGATGATTTGCTACTCACGACTATGCTGGTAAAGATTGGCAGTCTGTCCGCATAAGAAAATCCGACTAATCGATAGTCAAATATAAGAAAGTCGCGACTTTTTTATATTTGAGTATTAAAAAGTCGAAATTTAAGCCAAGCAATACTTTCTTATTGCCAAGATTACTTGGTTTGATCTATCAAGGTATGTATAGTTCAAAATAAAGTAAATAAACCCCTAAATCTCATTTAGATGTACACCCCCCCGCATTTCGCCATCACCGACCCCCAAGTGCTTCACCGCATCATGGGCGACCATCCTTTAGGCGTTTTGGTGACATCAACAGCCGGCGGGCTTGACGCCAACCACATCCCTTTTGAGTTCAATCCATCTGCTGGTAAGTTAGGCGTCTTAACAGGGCATGTTGCGCGAGCGAATCCTGTATGGCAACAATGCTTGCAGGGCGCTGAAGTGATGGTGATTTTTCGGGGTGATGAGACCTACATCTCGCCTAATTGGTATCCCAGCAAGCACGAAACCCATCGCCAAGTGCCCACTTGGAATTACGAAGTGGTACATGTGTTTGGTCGATTGGAAGTGCGCGATGACGAGAAATTTATGCGTGGTGTGGTTGGTCGTTTAACCCGAACGCACGAAGCCCAAGAACCGAAACCATGGAAGATGAGCGACTCAACGCCAGAATATATCGACGGGATGCTCAGAGCCATTGTGGGAATAGAGATAGCGATAGAGCGTTTTGAAGGAAAGTCCAAACTCAGTCAAAACCGCGAACCGCGTGATCTACAAGGTGCCGTTGATAAATTGCGTGAACAAGGCAAAACTACCATTGCACAAGCGATGGAGAACCCTTTAGGTAAATAAGTCAATATTGGCTGGCTGGCAAATCTACCTGCATGCCATCCATAGCATCGGTTAGCGTAATTTGACAAGACAAGCGGCTATTGGCTTGACGCGCGCAGGCCGCAAAGTCGAGCATGCCGTCTTCATCATCACTCATGGCGGGTAATTGGCTAAGCCAAGGTTCACGCACCATCACGTGACACGTGGCACAGGTCAATGTGCCACCGCAGTCTGCTGCGACACCTTCGATATTGGAACTCACTGCGGCTTTCATCAAGCTTTGGCCAACCTTTACTACTATGGAGGTGCCTGCACTGTTGTTAGATTTTTCGAATAAAACTATTTTTACCATGGATGATGAATACAGAAGATTATGCAATTTGGAGATTGAACCAACATATGAAATATTCACGTTTTGAATTCTAGTTTGTCTTCAGTAGCCTCAACGAGATGATGCGCAGAGTTTTTGATGCAGATTCGTAGCGAGTGATCTCAGTGCCTAATGCATTAGGTTGCCAGATTAACTAAAAACCTGTAATTTGAAGAAAATATCTTCAAATTACAGGTTTTTTGCTATGATTAGCACATGATTAAGCGCGATATTGTCCCCGTTCTTAAAAAGCTAGCCAGTCAATACCCAGTCGTGACCATCACGGGGCCTCGGCAGAGTGGCAAAACTACGCTCGCTAAAAGCTTGTTCACGAACAAGCCGTATATGTCATTAGAAGACCCAGATACACGTCGATTTGCATTAGATGACCCGCGTGGCTTTTTATCGCAGTTTTCGCATGGTGCCATTTTTGATGAAATACAACGCGCGCCAGACTTGGTGTCTTATCTACAGTCTATGGTCGACAAGAGCCCTGAGCCTGGTAAGTTTGTATTGACAGGCAGCCATCAGTTTGAGTTGATGACGCAAGTATCGCAATCCTTGGCAGGTAGAAGTGCTGTCTTGCGCCTATTACCTTTTACGCTTGCTGAGACCCATCGCCTTAAAGGTAGAAAACAACATCTAAATTTATCGCAGCAGTTGTTAACAGGGTTTTATCCGCGCATTCATGACCGTAAACTAAATCCTTCACGAGCGTTAGCAGATTACTTTGCCACTTACGTTCAGCGGGATCTGCGCCAACTTGCCGCCGTGCACGACTTACATCGGTTCGAGCGATTTGTAAGGCTATGCGCTGGGCGCACAGGACAGTTGCTTAATTTGAGTAATCTTGCCAACGACACAGGCATCTCGCATGTCACCGCTAGCGCATGGATTGATTTGTTGCAAACCAGTTATATCGTCCATTTACTTCCCCCCTGGTTTACCAATACCAGTAAGAGATTGGTCAAGTCACCTAAGTTGTATTTTTATGACGTTGGGTTAGCTTGCTGGCTTTTAGGGCTACGAGCTGCTGATCATGTTGTGCGTGATCCGCTGTGGGGAAGTTTGTTTGAGAATTTCATCATTATGGAAGCCATGAAAGACAGATTAAATACTGGCGAATCTTCTGAAATGTATTTTTACCGTGACTCTGAAGGCAATGAAGTCGATTTACTATTACCAGTAGGAGGAAAGATGCATGCAATTGAAATAAAAGCAGGCGCTACGGTAGCCAAGGATTATTTCAAGGGATTGAAAATATTTTCAGCACATCATCCTGCATCATTTGAAAGTGGATGTGTGGTGTTTGGAGGCGCACAAGGACAAAACCGCATCGACTTCCCTGTTCACTCTTGGCAACAGTTAGCAAGTAAGCCGGCCCAACCAACCTAAGAAGTGAACTGCGTCCAGCTTGTTTTACAAGTAGGGCAAGTCAT
>JBAXNJ010000301.1:0-2726 GCA_037133815.1 Betaproteobacteria bacterium | reverse complement strand
TCACCGACTTTGTCAGTGGTGAACAACAGGTTGTCCTTGATTTGCTGCTCGGTCAAACCGATGTCGGTCAAACGGTTGTAACGCATGTAAGCCGCGGAGTGGCAATTCAAGCAGTGGTTCACAAACAATTTGGCGCCATGTTGCAAAGCTGCGAGGTCATTGGTTTTGTTGGGCGCTTTGTCCCAAGCGATACTTTCTCCGCCGGAAGCTTGGGCACCTACCACTAAACCCAACGCCAAGACAAGACTGAGGAGAATTTTTTTCATAGTTATGTCAGCTCCGTCAATCTCAGTGTGGTGCGAATGTCACGCGGTCAGGCACAGGCTTGGTGTCGCCAACGGTGCTCCACCAAGGCATCAACAAAAAGAAGCCGAAATAGAACAAGGTGCCCACTTGCGATACACGCTCGCCAATGGCCGATGGTGGTTGCACGCCTAAGTAGGCCAGTACAACAAAGTTAATGACAAAGATGCCGTAAAGGTACTTGTGCCAATCTGGGCGATAGCGAATCGACTTGACAGCGCAGTTGTCTAACCAAGGCAAGAAGAAAAGAATGATGACTGCGCCGCCCATCACCAACACGCCCCAGAACTTAGCGTCGATAGAGAGCATCAGCACAGACAAAATCACAGCCGAACCTAAAACACCACCTTTGATGGCGTTGGAGAGTTGGGTACGGACCGCGCCAAAGTAGGCACCAGCCAAGACGCAAGCGATCAAGACGTACATCATCTCGCCGGTAATAGCACGCAACATGGAATAGTAGGGCGTGAAATACCAAACGGGCGCAATATGTAAAGGTGTCTTCAATGGATCGGCTGGAATGAAATTGTTGTACTCCAGAAAGTAGCCGCCAAACTCAGGCGCAAAGAAGATGATGGCAGTAAACACAATCAAGAATCCCGTCACACCCATGATGTCATGCACGCTGTAGTAAGGGTGGAAAGGAATACCGTCCAATGGGTGGCCGTTTGCGTCTTTGGGCGCGTTGGGGCCTTTGATCTCAATGCCATCGGGGTT
The DNA here is from genome assembly GCA_037133815.1 of Betaproteobacteria bacterium. Lineage (GTDB taxonomy): Bacteria > Pseudomonadota > Gammaproteobacteria > Burkholderiales > Burkholderiaceae_C > Limnohabitans. Next base: position 1,706 of record JBAXNJ010000301.1, on the reverse strand, counting down.
GTTAGACCCCACTTCATGCAAGGCAATGATGTGCGCAACCACCAAACCGAGCAATACCAAAGGCACTGCAATCACGTGGAAGCTGAAGAAACGGTTCAAGGTGGCGTCGCTCACCACGTAGTCGCCGCGGATTAGCAAAGCCAAGTCAGGACCGACAAAAGGAATGGCCGCGAACAAGTTCACGATCACTTGTGCGCCCCAGTAGGACATTTGGCCCCAAGGCAACAAATAACCCATAAAGGCCTCTGCCATCAGGCACAAGAATATGGCGCAACCAAAGATCCAGACTAACTCACGGGGCTTGCGGTAAGAACCGTAAATCAAGCCACGGAACATGTGCAAATACACCACGATGAAGAACGCCGAGGCGCCCGTGGAGTGCATGTAGCGGATCAACCAACCCCAAGGCACGTCGCGCATGATGTACTCGACCGAGGCAAAAGCCAAGGCGGCATCTGGTTTGTAGTGCATCACCAAAAATATGCCAGTCACTATCTGAATCACCAGCACAAACAGGGCAAGGGCACCAAAAAAATACCAAAAATTAAAATTCTTGGGTGCGTAGTACTCAGATAAATGCTCTTTGTAGAGCTTGGATGCGGGGAAGCGGTTGTCAATCCAATTGAGCAGTCTCTCGCCAGCTGGAGCGTCGGGGGAAATTTCTTTGAAGTTCGCCATGGTGTTCGTTCCGATTAGGCTTTTTTGTCTTCACCGATCAGCAACTTGGAGTCTGAAAGGTACATGTGTGGCGGAATTTCCAGGTTGTCTGGCGCTGGCTTGTTCTTGTAAACACGGCCTGCCATGTCGAAGGTAGAACCATGGCAGGGGCATAAAAAGCCGCCGTTCCAGTCGTCAGGCAGGGAGGCTTGGGCGCCAGTTTGGAATTTGTCTGATGGCGAGCAGCCCAAGTGGGTGCAAATGCCAACGGCGACAAAAATTTCTGGCTTAATAGAACGCGCTTGATTCAAGGCGTAAGCGGGGGTGAGCTCGCTGGGTTTGCGCTCAGACTTGGGGTCGGCCAACTGGGACTCGATTTTTTTCAAGGACTCGACTTGGTCAGGCGTGCGCTTGACGATCCAGACCGGCTTACCGCGCCATTCGACCGTCATTTTTTCACCTGGGGCCAAGGCGGAAATGTCGACTTCGACAGCGGCACCGGCAGCTTTGGCTTTTTCGGAAGGCTGGAATGTACTCACAAAAGGGACCGCGACAGCTAGTCCGCCTGCAGCGCCAGCGCAGGTGGAGGCGATCAGCCACGTGCGTTTGCTGCTATCTACTGGGGTGTCACTCATGAATTTCCTCGAGCTGTGTGCCACTAATGGGTTTAACGAAACATTGTATCCGAGCGGGAAAACCCGAATCAAGCCCCCGAGCCAATTCCTGTAAGCATTCGGGCTACTGCCATGGCTTCTAGCAAACTAGAGGGGTCAGCCACCCCCTTGCCAGCCAGGTCAAAGGCGGTGCCATGGTCGGGGCTGGTGCGCACAAAGGGCAGTCCGAGAGTGATGTTGACCCCCTGCTCCACTCCCAAATACTTGACTGGAATCAGCCCTTGGTCGTGGTACATGGCCACTACCACGTCAAAAGCGCCGGGTTGTCCGTGCTCAGCCCGCGCGCGCATGAAAACGGTATCGGGTGACCATGGGCCACTGACCGTCATCCCTTCCGCTTTGGCAAGTTGTATGGCGGGCTGGATGACTTCCATC
>JBAXNJ010000300.1:0-2728 GCA_037133815.1 Betaproteobacteria bacterium | reverse complement strand
CGCACTTTGTCTCGCACACTGGCAGCCAAGGCTTTGGTCTGGCGATTGGACGTACCGCTGGCGATAACGACCCGCTCGAAAAGCGAGGAGATATGTTCGGTATCAAACACCACAAGTTGTTGGGCTTTGACGTCTTCTAAAGAATCTACAACAGTGCGTTGTAACTTTTGAACATCTTTTTTGGCGGCTGTTTCGGTCATCGGTCGTTTTTATATAGGCTGTGTTGTTGGATGTATTCGCATACACCCGTGGGTAATGCACTCGGAAATGTGTCAGATTGCGCAAGTTGCAATCGAATATCTGTCGCACTTATGGCTAAGCTGGGCATCTCCAAATGAATTGCACCAGCAAGTAGGACATTGTGCCACTGAGTGTTATGGGCAGCGTGGCCGCCAGTTTCGTCCTCAGGCCTGAAGGCAACCACCAACGTTACACGGTTCAAAATATCTTTCCAGCGATGCCAAGTAGTAAACGCTTGCGCTTGATCTCCCCCTATGCATAAAAATAGTTTCGCAAGGGGATAGTCTTGGGTAATTTCTTCTAGCGTATCAAAGGTAAATGTCGAGCCATGTCGGTCGATCTCTCTGGAATCAACCATTACCTTGGCTACGTCTGCAAAAGCTAGCCTTGTCATGGCGAGTCGATGTGGCGCCAAGGTCAGGTCTCGGGTTTTATGCCAAGCATCACCAGTGGGAATCACCAGTAGTCGGTCTAAATGCAATTGTTCAATAGCACGAAGCGCTAATGTGATGTGCGCTTGGTGGGGTGGATCAAAAGACCCACCGAAGATACCCAAACGCTCAATAGCTTCATTTTGACTCATGGTGTTTGTGTTGTGCCAACCGACGATGAGGTTTTGATGGGTTGTATGGGCGATGCCTGTTGAGAATGAAAACCTTTCGCTCCTTCGAAAGCTTTTGCGAGCGCATCGTAATCTGCAACTTCGTCACCAGTCAAACGCATGCAAGTAGAGAAATCCACTACTTTGTTGTCGTAATCGATACGTACGGTGCATAAGGGGACATCGGCTTGCAATGCGAGTTGGTAAAAACCGCTACGCCAACCAGGGGTGAATTTACGCGTGCCTTCTGGAGAGAGCCCTAACCAAAGATACGCCCCTTCTTCTTTAGCTTTTGCAAAAAGTGCCAACATGTCGCCAACAACACCGTGCTGTGAAGACCGGTCAATCGGAATGGCTCCAAGTTGTCGCAGCCAAGGACTAAATAGGGGGTAATGGAACAAACTTTGTTTGGCAAGAAATTTAATTTGAAGACCTGTGGCCCACTTCACCATCACCATCACAATGAAGTCCCAATTGCTGGTGTGCGGGTAGCCAATGATCACACCTTGCTGGCTAGGCAAACCTGAAAATATATATTGCCAACCAAAGAGTTGCAATACCTTGCTTGCAAATCCACTACCCTTGAATTGAACGGGAAATTTATCGCTGGATGGCACGGTAACCAATGTCACGCCTAAATTGCATGCCGTCAAATTGGATGTGGTGGAGCGCGTCGTAGGTTTTTTGTTGCGCTAACTTCAAAGTGCCACCTAAAGCGCAGACGCACAAGACGCGACCACCCGATGTCACAACATGGGCGTCGTTCATTTTGGTGGCGGCATGAAACACCATGGCGTCTTTACTATCCGCTGGTAAACCGGAAATGACGTCACCAGAACGCGATGACGCTGGGTAGCCATGCGAAGCCATCACTACACCCACTGCGCTTTGTCTGTCCCACTGCAATTCGATGTCTTGTAGAGGTGTTGCAGGTTGGGTTTCGGTAGCCGCCATCAAGACGTCGACCAAATCAGACTTCAAACGCATCATGATGGGTTGGGTTTCGGGGTCTCCCATTCGGCAATTGAACTCTAGGGTTTTGACTTGCCCTGCTTTATCGATCATCAAGCCTGCATACAAAAAGCCTGTGAAGGGGATACCGTCTTGCTCCATACCTTTGATGGTGGGCATGATGATCTCGCGCATCACGCGAGCATGGACTTGGGGTGTCACCACGGGGGCTGGTGAGTACGCTCCCATCCCTCCCGTATTGGGTCCTTGGTCCGCATCTTGCAACCTTTTGTGGTCTTGGCTGGTGGCGAGGGGTAAAACCGTTTTGCCATCACACATGACGATGAAGCTGGCCTCTTCGCCGTCCAAGAATTCTTCAATCACCACGCGCGCGCCACCCGCGTTGTGGCTCACGCCTAGTTTGTTATCAACCAACATGAAGTCAACGGCTTCGTGGGCTTCTTGCAGGGTCATTGCGACTACGACGCCTTTTCCTGCGGCTAGGCCATCGGCCTTGACAACGATAGGTGCGCCTTTGGCATCGATGTATCGGTGCGCTGCCTCGGCATCTGTGAATGTTTCAAATTCGGCAGTAGGTATGTGATGCCGTTGCATAAAGGCTTTGCTAAACGCCTTGGAGCTTTCTAACTGCGCAGCTGCTTGGGTAGGCCCAAAAATTCGTAGGCCTTTGTCGCGAAATACATCCACCACGCCAGCCGCCAGCGGAGCTTCTGGACCGACCACGGTAAGCCCAATATTTTTCTCAATGGCGAATGTACAGAGTTGGTGGATATCTGTGATGGGAACGTTTTGCAGACGTTTGTCTCTGGCTGTTCCTGCGTTGCCGGGGGCCACATAAATCGCTTGCACTTTGTGCGACTGGGCTAACTTTCAAGCTAGCGCATGTTCGCGCCCACCGCCGCCTATCACCAAGAT
>JBAXNJ010000299.1:0-2729 GCA_037133815.1 Betaproteobacteria bacterium | reverse complement strand
GAGACTTCATCATGGTGCGCCACTTCACGGTGCTTGGGTAACCACCAGACGCTGACGTTCAGCGCAATCAACGAACCTACGGCCCAAGTGGGAAAGCTCTCCATACCTTGGTGGTCAAACCAAGCACCAGCCACAAACACAGTGACTAAAAATCCAATAGAGCCCCATAACCGAACACGGCCATAGCGTTTGGTATTGAAGTTGCCTTCGCTGCTTACCCATTGCGCCAGCGCTGCTTCGCTCATGGGCATCATGGCGCTGGTATGGATAAACATGCATAGCAATACCACGGCCAACCACAGCAAGCCGTTCTGAAAAAACAAACCTATGGCGCATACCAATGCAGCGCCTGCGCAATAACGCAATAGGTTGATGCGGTCTGCGCTATGGTCACTCAACCAACCCCAAACATAGGGCGCCAAGATGCGCGTCAAGGACTGAACAGCCGTGAGCAATCCAATCGTGGTGATAGAAAGGCCCAAGGACTTGAGCCACAAAGGTAAATAGGGATTGAAGAAGCCAATGTGCGCAAAGTAACTGGCAGACAGCGCTGCAAACGGAAACAACGTATTACGCCTTGACGGCACTGAAGCTTCCACAGATGACACGTTTAAGCGATGCGTCCCGCGATGGCGGGCATATCCACATGCACGTCACCGCACTGCGCGCGATGGCGCAAAGCATGGTCCATGACCACCAAAGCCAAAAGTGCCTCGGCAATGGGCGTGGCACGAATACCCACGCATGGGTCATGCCGCCCTTTAGTGACCACCTGAACAGCTTGGCTGTTTTGGTCGATTGAATCACGCGGGCTCAAGATAGAACTCGTGGGCTTGATGGCAATGCTCACTTCAAGATCTTGCCCTGTACTGATACCGCCCAAGACGCCTCCCGCATGGTTGGTCGCAAAGCCTTGGGGCGTGAGCGTATCGCCATGCATGGTGCCGCGGTGCGCGACGCTGGCAAAGCCAGAACCAATCTCAACACCTTTCACCGCATTCAATCCCATCATCGCGTAAGCAATGTCTGCGTCTAATTTGTCATACAGGGGTTGCCCTAAACCTACAGGCATGCCAGTCGCCACTACGCGAATACGCGCGCCACAAGAATCACCTGCTTTGCGCAAACTGTCCATGTAATCTTCAAATACTTGCACGTCTGCACAGGGTGCGTAAAAAGGGTTGTGGCCTACATGGTCCCAGCTCTCGAAAGCAATAGGCAAATCGCCAAGTTGAGTCATGCATCCTTTAAATTCGGTACCGTACTTTTCTTGCAACCATTTTTTGGCGACGGCACCAGCGGCAACCGTAGGCGCCGTCAAACGTGCAGATGAACGACCACCACCACGCGGATCGCGGATACCGAATTTTTGAAAATAGGTGTAGTCCGCATGGCCTGGGCGGAAAGTTTGCAACAAGTTGCCGTAGTCTTTGCTGCGTTGGTCGGTGTTTTGAATCAACAAGGCAATGGGCGTACCTGTAGTTTTGCCTTCATACACCCCTGAGAGAATTTGAACTTGGTCGGGTTCATTGCGCTGGGTGACGTGACGGCTAGTTCCAGGACGACGTCTATCTAAGTCGTGTTGAATATCAGCCTCTGACAATGCCATGCCCGGCGGGCAGCCATCAATCACGCAACCAATAGCGGGGCCGTGGGATTCACCAAAGTTGGTGACGCAAAAAAGAGTTCCGAAGGTATTTCCACTCATAAGTAGCGATTATCCCATCCGCGCCTGTGAGAGCAATTAGCCTTTTGCGGACTGCGTTGCGGCCCCTGCATCTTCGCTAGGCCAGTCGCGGATATAGGCCTTGAGCATCTTGTTCTCGAAGTTGTGGCTATCAAGCACAGCTTTGGCTACGTCGTAAAAGCTGATCACGCCTTTGAGTTTGCCGTTTTCAACAATGGGTATGTAGCGCGAGTGGCTCTCGACCATCATGTGGCGCACTTGGTCGATTTCGTGATCAGGGGTGCAAGTTAAAGGATGGTCATCCATCGCACTGCTGACCTTGGCATCACCCAACGCACCACCATAGCGGTGCAAAGCCAAAATCACTTCGCGAAAAGTTAATAAACCCACGAGGTTGCCATGCTCCATCACCAATAAGGAGCCCATATCTTTGGTTGCCATGGTGTTGACAGCATGAGACAGTGACTCAGATGGATCGATAGTGAATAAAGGGCTATTGCCCTTGACGCGCAAAATGTCGCTGACTTTCATGGTGGACCTCCTCGCATGGGTGCCTCAATATAGCCCACAATGCGCTTTAAAAACCACTTCTTACACCCGAGGAAACCATGCCTGGCTATAACGACCCAAGTTTTGACACCCTTGCACTGCACGCAGGAGCGAGCCCAGACCCAACAACCGGCGCGCGCGCCACACCTATTCACCTCACCACATCGTTTGTATTTGAATCCAGCGACCATGCAGCCTCGCTCTTTAATTTAGAGCGTGCTGGGCATGTTTATAGCCGTATCAGCAATCCCACCAATGCCGTGTTGGAACAACGCGTTGCAGCTTTGGAAGGTGGAATCGGTGCCATCACCACAGCAAGTGGACAAGCGGCATTGCATTTGAGTGTGGCTACCTTGATGGGAGCAGGCTCACATATTGTTTCTAGCAGTGCTTTGTATGGTGGCTCGCATAATTTGTTGCACTACACGATGAGCCGTTTTGGCATCGAGACGACCTTTGTACATCCGCACGATATCGATAGCTGGAAAAAAGC
>JBAXNJ010000298.1:0-2732 GCA_037133815.1 Betaproteobacteria bacterium | reverse complement strand
TGTCGCCGCCTTTTGTACTTTGTTGGTCATCGCTTTATGGAGAGTCATATGACAGACACCACTTCAACAACCCACTCGCAAACAAACTCAACACATGCTTCTATCGCGCAATTGGTCACCGCAGTTGCCGACACCTTGATGCAACACGGCTGGATGCTCACCACCGCAGAGAGTTGCACTGGCGGATTGATCGCAGGCCACTGCACCGACCTAGCCGGTTCAAGCCAATGGTTTGAACGCGGATTCGTTACCTACTCCAACGAAGCCAAACACGACATGCTCGGCGTTGAAAACGCCACTCTCACCGAACACGGCGCTGTCAGCGAACCCACCGCCCAAGCCATGGCGCTAGGCGCGTTACGCCACTCTCGCGCGCAAGTCTCCATCGCCGTCACAGGTGTTGCAGGCCCGACAGGTGGCTCCAAAGACAAACCCGTCGGCACCGTATGGTTTGCATGGGGCGTGCCCAGCGACACCGGCCCCACCTTAGGCGCAGAAACTGCATGGGTCAAAACCGAACGCATGCAATTCGCCGGTGACCGTGCCGCAGTGCGCCAAGCCACCATCGCCCACGCTCTACAAACCTTGCTGCAACTTCTGAAAGCTTCGACATGACATGGTTCCAAGGTTTCGAGCGCCACACCATCGCACTAGATGGCGTGCAAGTGTGTTTTCGCACTGGTGGCAAAAAGGGAGCGCCCGCACTGGTGCTATTGCACGGAGCCCCACAAACCCATGTCATGTGGCACCGCGTCGCACAAGCCCTCAAAAACGACTACCAACTCGTCTTGCCTGACCTGCGTGGCTACGGCGATTCCTCACACACCAAAGGCGAAGCCGACCACAGCACCTACAGCAAACGCGCCATGGCCAAAGACATCGCAGCTTTGATGACGCACCTAGGCCACGAACAATTTCACATCAGCGGCCACGACCGCGGCGGTCGCGTTACCCACCGCTTGTGCTTAGACCACGCCACCAGCGTACAAAGTGCCTGCGTCATCGACATCGCGCCCACCTTAGACATGTACAACGCCACCAACATGGCATTCGCCAGCGCCTACTACCACTGGTTCCATTTGATACAGCCTTATCCATTGCCAGAAAAAATGATCGGTGGTAACCCGATCCACTACCTCCGCACCAAACTAGGCGGTTGGGGTGCCAAAGGTTTAAGCCATTTAGAGACTGAAGCCTTAGCCGAATATGAACGCTGCTTCTCAGAAGAAACCATCCACACCGTCTGCGAAGACTACCGCGCGAGCGCCAGCATCGACCTAGTCGACGACCGCGAAAGCCGCGCAAAAGGCGAAAAGATTGCTTGCAAACTACAAGTGTTGTGGGGTGATCAGGGTGTCATTCAAAAAATGTTTGATCCCATCACGCTATGGCAAGCGCAGTGCAACGCACAAGTCACTGGTAAAGCCATGCCCTCAGGCCACTTCATCCCAGAAGAGTTGCCAATAGAAATTGCAAAAGAATTAAAAGCGTTTCATCGCTAAAAGAAGCCAATCACCAACCCAAAGCGAGAGCGAATGGGCAAGACAGTCGGCGATTTGTGGCGCGAAGCGACTTATGAGCTGACTGGCTTGCCCATTCGCTCTTGCGTCTCAGCCAAAGAAACCAAAGACACCACTGCAGCGAAAAAAACCAAAGCCCTAAGTAGCAAAACGAGAAACGACGGAAACGCCCACACGCCCCAGTCGATTCCGCATAGTCAAAACAGCCTTGTCCTTACTGACCAGCCAACAAGAATAAGCACAAGCAAGATCTATAAACTTCTGATCATCCAAGTCTTTGCAAACATAAGGCGCCCGATCAGCCAAAGGCACCAACCGCGCAAATCGATCAAACTCCGCCAACACATCTTCAGCCACCAATCTACCCTTTTGCATACGCAAAACAATATTCGTATAGGCAAGCACCCGCTCCAACTCATCACGCATAGCCTTAGTAGCCACCCAATCCACACGTTTAGAAGTTAAAGCCTCGCGCAAAGCAGGCGTAGCAGGATCCAAGTAAAGCCAAAGGTCGAGCACGATATTCGTGTCCAACACAATCGTCTTGGCAGAAGCCTCAGTCACTTGGTCGAAGGCTTGTCACGCATAGAACCCGCGCGCAAATCAAAGCGGAACATGCGGCACTCGATCGGGCCATTCCACATCGGCACGCGGCGCGATTCTTTAAAGCGCATGCGGCTTGGAAGCTTAAGATCCGGCGTCAACATCCAAGCCGTCCAACCGGCGAAATTCTTTTTCCAATGCGTGGCTAGTTGCGCAAAGAAGTCGCCCCCGTCTTCGGTCTGCGCTGACTCACGTGAACCAGAAGGGCCGGCCACACCCGCAGTTTCAATTCGCTCGCCATAAGGTGGGTTCACCAACATCACCCCTGCATGCTCCGTCGGTGGCATGCGCTGCAATGCATCACCGCCGCGAAACTCAATCGCGCTGGACACGCCAGCACGTTCAGCATTGCGCTCAGCAAAGTCGACCATACGAAACGCCACATCGCTACCAAACACTTTGGCACGGGGCGCGCATTGTTGGGCGCGGGCTTCCGTTAAAAGGTCTTGCCATTCGCGTGGCGCAAACGGCAATAGTTTTTCGAATCCAAAACGCCGCATCACCCCTGGGGCAATGCGACAAGCAATTTGCGCCGCCTCAATCGCAATCGTGCCACTGCCGCAACACGGGTCATACATGGGGACGCCTTGATCGCACCAACCGTTGGGG
>JBAXNJ010000297.1:0-2738 GCA_037133815.1 Betaproteobacteria bacterium | reverse complement strand
GGGTTGACTTTGATTTGCAACTTCATCACGTCGCCACATGCGGGTGCGCCGACCATGCCGGTTCCGACAGAGTCGTCACCCTTTTCAAACGAACCCACGTTACGGGGATTTTCGTAATGGTCGATTACTTTTTGTGAATATGCCATGGTGTTTTCCTAAATTTTTGCAAAGCTGCTTAATGCGCAGCCCATTGGATGGTCGAGATGTCGATGCCTTCTTTGTACATATCCCACAGTGGGCTTAAGTCGCGGAGTTTGGCGACGTTGAGTTTGATGGTCTCAATCGCGTAGTCGATTTCTTCTTCGGTGGAGAAACGACCCACCGTCATGCGCAAGCTGCTGTGGGCTAATTCATCGCTGCGACCTAATGCGCGCAACACATAGCTGGGCTCCAAGCTGGCAGAGGTACAAGCAGAGCCAGAAGACACCGCCAAACCTTTAATACCCATGATGAGGGACTCACCTTCAACATAGTTAAAGCTGATGTTGAGGTTGTGCGGCACACGTTTTTCTAGATGGCCGTTGATAAAGACTTGTTCCATGCCTGTTAGGCCGTCTAACAAACGTTTGCTCAAAGCTTTGGCTTTGGCGAGGTCTTGGGCCATGTCGAGTTTGGCGATGCGGAAGGCTTCGCCCATGCCCACGCACTGGTGGGTTGGCAAAGTGCCACTGCGCATACCGCGCTCATGGCCACCGCCGTGCATTTGCGCTTCTAAACGTACACGGGGTTTACGACGCACATACAAAGCGCCGATGCCTTTGGGGCCGTAGGTTTTGTGGGAAGCGAGGCTCATCAAGTCGACAGGCAAGGTTTCCATGTCGATTTCCAACTTACCGGTAGCTTGCGCTGCATCGACGTGGAAGATGATGCCTTTTTCACGGCACAAGGCGCCAATGGCTGGGATGTCTTGGATCACACCAATTTCGTTGTTAACGAACATGACGCTGATCAGAATGGTGTCTGGACGAATCGCGGCTTTCAAGACGTCCATATCGATCAACCCGTCTGCTTGAACATCTAGGTAACTCACTTCAAAACCTTGGCGCTCGAGTTCGCGCATGGTGTCCAAAACCGCTTTGTGCTCGGTTTTGACAGTAATGAGGTGTTTGCCTTTGGACTGGTAGAAGTGCGCCGCGCCTTTGATGGCGAGGTTGTTCGACTCGGTCGCGCCGGAGGTCCAGACAATTTCGCGAGGATCAGCGCCGATCAAAGCGCCGACATCTGCGCGGGCTTTTTCGACGGCTTCTTCTGCTTCCCAGCCCCATGCGTGGCTGCGCGATGCAGGATTACCAAAGTGCTCGCGCAACCAAGGAATCATGGCATCAACCACGCGGGGGTCGACCGGATTGGTAGAGGCGTAATCGAGATAAATCGGGAAATGTGGGGTCATGTCCATGGTGGTAGGTGGTAGTTTCAGTTTTTAACGAATGCGTTGCCCAAGGCAAAGACCGAATTAGGAGCGTTGACGTGTATGGGCTTGGAGACAGGCATAGCGGAGATAGCTTTGCGCATACTCGGCTTGTTTTCGATCTGAATGCCTTTGGCAAGCTGGTCGTCGACCAATTTTTGCAAGCTGACGGAGTCTAAAAAGTCGACCATGCGCTGATTCAGAGAGGTCCATAAATCATGGGTCATGCAACGGCCACTTTCGCCTAAGCAGTTTTCTTTGCCACCACAGTGGGTAGCGTCGATCGGTTCGTCGACCGAGACGATGATGTCAGCAACGGTGATGTCTGCCGCTTTGCGACCCAAGGAATAACCGCCGCCTGGGCCACGGGTAGATTCGACAAGTTCATGGCGGCGAAGCTTGCCGAAAAGTTGCTCTAAGTATGAGAGCGATATTTGCTGGCGTTGGCTGATGGCAGCCAAAGTCACGGGACCATTGGTTTGGCGAAGGGCCAAATCGATCATGGCAGTAACGGCAAAACGACCTTTGGTGGTGAGACGCATGGGGAGCTCCTTTAGATGAATGGGGGCTTTGTCGACTAATTAAGTCAAGTATAACCCAATCCCTACGGATTTAGTCAAGTAATACCCCTTTAGACAACTACGTTGTCGTGGCCCGCCCCGCCAAAGGCCTGCGCACGCAGGTTGGCCAACTGGTCGCGAACCCTGGCGGCGTTCTCGAATTCGAGGTTGCGGGCGTGCTCCATCATGAGCTTTTCTAGGCGTTTAATCTCTTTGGCGATGTCGCGCTCGCTCATATCTTCGATCCGGGCTTTTTCGATTTCGCGCTCTTGCGCCTCTTTGCCAGCCTTCTCGCTGTAGACACCGTCGATCAAATCGCGCACTTGCTTGAACACGCCCTTAGGCGTGATGCCGTGCATGATGTTGTGCTCCACCTGCTTGGCACGACGACGTTCGGTCTCGCCGATGGCTTTTTTCATCGACTCGGTCATGCGGTCGGCGTACAAAATAGCTCTACCACTGATGTTGCGGGCTGCGCGGCCAATGGTTTGGATCAAACTGCGCTCAGAGCGCAAAAAGCCTTCTTTGTCGGCGTCCAAGATGGCGACGAGCGAGACCTCAGGCAAATCGATACCTTCGCGCAGCAAGTTGATGCCGACCAGCACATCGAAAGTGCCCAAACGCAAGTCGCGCAAGATTTCAACGCGCTCCACGGTGTCGATGTCGCTGTGTAAGTAGCGTACTTTGACGCCGTTGTCGCTCAAATAGTCGGTCAGCTGTTCGGCCATGCGCTTGGTGAGCGTAGTTATGAGCACGCGTTCTTTTAACTC
>JBAXNJ010000296.1:0-2746 GCA_037133815.1 Betaproteobacteria bacterium | reverse complement strand
TATGGATTTTTTACAAAAGGAGTTGAAATGAAACTTAAGCGCTCTTTGCCTTTTCTGGTGACATCTTTGTTTGCGGCGATTTTTTCAACAGCGGTCATGGCTCAAACCACGCTGCGATTTGGGCATGCCAACAGTCCTGGAGAAATTGCTCACGACCTTTATAAAGAGTTTGCTGACAACGTCACAAAAAAATCAGGAGGGCAATTGGTCGTCCGGGTTTTCCCTTCTGAGCAGTTAGGTAAAGAAGTGGACTTGCTCCAGCAATTAAAGTCGGGTGCATTGGACATTTCTTCGCCGTCAATGCCAACACTCAACTCCATGGTCCCAGCGTTTGAAATGCCCAGTGCACCCTTTCTCTGGAGGGACTGGAAAGAGGCAGAGGCCGTGATTCGTGGTCCTGCCATGGAGCCCATTTGGACGGAGTTGAAAGACAAGCACAACATTGTTCCTTTAAGCAAAATCTGGTATTGGGGTTGGCGTAATTTCACCTTTGCTAACAAGGAAGTTCGAAAGCCCGAGGACATGGCTGGACTGAAAGTTCGAGTGCCCGAGTCTCCGATTTGGGTGGAGATGGTGAGGGGTTTTGGTGCGGCACCAACGCCGATCCCTTTTGGTGAGGTTTACACGGCGCTCCAGCAAAAGACCGTTGATGGTCAGGAAAATCCAATCCCGACGATCTATTCACGCAAATTCTATGAAGTGCAGGGGGTGTTATCCATGACCCGCCACATGCTTCAGAACAACACCATCCTCATCAATAAGAGCAGCCTTGATAAGCTCAAGCCAGAATTGCAAAAACTGTTGATCGATGAAGCGGCAGCGTCATCGGCCATGAATTCCGAGATGCAACAAGCTCGGGAGGTTTCTATGCTGGAGGACATTCGCAAATCAGGCAAGATAAAGATCATTGATAACCCTGATCGGGATGCATTCTCTGCCAAGATGACGCCAGTATATTCACGCTTGGAGGCGCGTTGGGGCACAGAGCACTGGAAGCGAGTCCGTACAGAAATTGATCGCATGCGTGGCGGAAAATAATCTGGATGTCGTCAACACTCAAGACCATTGATCGGCGTCTTGCACGTTTGGAAGATTTTCTCATCATGGTAATGATGGCGACCCTCGCATTGCTTCTCGGATTAGGTGTGGTGCTGCGGTATGTATTCAACAACCCACTGACTTGGTCCGAGGAGATTGTTGTCACCGTCTTTGTTTGGATGGTCATGTTGGGCGTACCGTCTGCCTTGCGGTCAAAGATGCACATTCGAATTGACGTTTTGATTCTGAGACTGTCTAACTCGGCCCGGCGATCAGTGGGCTATTTGGCGTGTGCAGCAGGGCTTATTGTTTTTCTATCTTCCGTTTACGCGGGATGCTCACACACTTTGGGCGTATGGGGAAGTCATACGCCGATGTTGGGCCTATCGATGGGCTGGACCTTCATTGCCATGCCAATTGGCTTTGCGCTGACTCTTTTCCATGGCAGCATCATTTTGCTGGAGGAAGGACCAGAGAAAGTTTTTCAAAACGCGACAGAAACCGTGATCGATTCAGCTCAAGTTTGAGAACCCCATGCTAACTTTGCTATTGTTTGTATTTATCGCTTTGCTCTTGCTGGGATTGCCAATAGGCTTTGCCATGCTTGGCTCTTCCATGTTGGTTATTGGTTTAGAAGGTATTCCAGTTTCTGTCGTTGCGCAGCGTGTCGCCACTAGTGTTCAATCCTTTCCTTTGCTGGCGGTGCCGCTGTTCACTTTGGCTGGTAGTTTGATGAACGAATCGGGTATCAGCGAACGGTTGTTCAATTTCACAAGGGCATTTGTCGGGCATATAAGAGGAGGCCTGGCGCAAACGGCCATCGTAGGAAACATATTTCTTTCCGGAATTTCCGGCTCTTCGGTTGCTGACTGCGCAGCGACGTCACGAGTATTTGTGCCCCAGTTAACTCAAGCGGGCTACGGACAAGGCTTCGCTGCTGCTGTTTGCGCTGCTGCAGCCACCTTGGGTCCAATCATTCCGCCATCCATTTTGATGGTGATTTACGCCTGGCAGGCTAACGTTTCTTTGGGCGATCTGTTTATTGCCGGCCTTATTCCAGGTTTGATCATGGCGTTGGCGATGATGTTAGTGATTGGAATCACTGCACATCAGCGTGGTTTTCCAAAAGATGCCGGATTCAGCGGTCAAAGGCTTTGGCATGCATTCAAAGAGGCTCTGTGGGCGCTAGCCATGCCAATTCTGATTTTGGTCGGGTTTCGCATGGGCGTTTTCACGGCTACGGAAATTGCGGCAGTGGCATGCGCTTATTCCCTGATCGTTGGCCTCTTTGTTTACCGCACATTGACTTGGAAAGGGCTGCCAGAAATTTTGCTGACCACAGGCCGCGAAACAGCTGCAATTCTGGTGATTGCGGCAGGTGCCGCACCGTTTGGATGGATTTTGGGTGTTGAACAAGCACCGCAACATGTGGCTGAGCTCTTGACTTCCATTTCCAGAGAACCATGGGTCATATTGTTGATCCTCAACATTGCTTTGCTGATTGCAGGAATGTTCATGGAAACTTTGGCGATCATGATCATTCTTGTACCTATTCTGATCCCGCTTCTGACAGATTTACAAATTAACTTATTGCATTTCGGCATAGTTCTTCTTGTCAATCTTGTCATTGGTCAAATCACACCGCCCGTGGGGGTTTTGATGTTTGTTGCCAGCTCAGTGTCAAAAACACATTTAGGGTTGATCGTCA
>JBAXNJ010000295.1:0-2750 GCA_037133815.1 Betaproteobacteria bacterium | reverse complement strand
TGCTAGAGCGATCTCCCATGCGCTGTAAATAGTCCGTCTTGGCGGCATACCACTGGGTGCGATCGACCACTAGATCAGTTTCTAAGTTGGGCATTTTGTAGCCCTTGCGGATGCGTTCCCATAAATCGTTGGGCAGGTTGAGGTTGGCGACCGTATTGCCCGTCACATTGATTTTGCCAATAGGGCTCAAGTCTGCACGCTTATCAGCCACAGTCACAGCCTCAGTGCTTACTGCGGTGGGAGAAACAGTGAGAGGTTGTAAGGGCGCGCAACCTTGTAGCGTTGCTAAGCCAAGGGCTAGCGTGATGGCTATTGAAAAGATTCTCATCGGAAGTTGTTTTTCCATTCCCGCAGAGCGGCAAATAGGGTGGTGTCGTTGTTCTGCGTTTGCGCTGATAGTCCAGCGTGTTGGGCCACAGATTGCCGCACGGTTGCAAGGCGGCTTCTGAGGAATGGGTTGATCTTCAATTCATTTCCCAAATTAGCGGGAAGGGTGGGGAGATCCTGCGCTCGCAAACTTTTGCAATGCGCGGTGTAGTTTTGCAGGTCTAGGTTGTTCGGCTCTACTGCGAGAGCAAATTTCAGGTTGGAGAGAGTGTACTCGTGCGCGCAACACACTCGAGTGTTGGTAGGGAGGGCAGCTAAAGCATCTAAAGACGACAACATTTGCGCAGGCGTTCCTTCAAAAATACGGCCGCATCCTCCTGAAAACAGCGTGTCTCCGCAGAAAAGCACGGGCGCCTGTGGTGCATCGGGTAAAAAATAAGCAATGTGTCCCGAAGTGTGACCTGGCACATCGATGACTCGAACGGTTTGACCTAAAAGCTCAAAAGGTACGTCTGGCATGGCTGGAATAAGCGGCTCAGGAATGTTTTCCCGAGCAGGGCCATAGACCTGTGCGCCGGTTGCTTCTCGAAGTTCATCCACACCACCGATATGGTCTGCATGGTGGTGGGTGACTAGAATCGCGACCAAGTTGAGTCCTTCGCGGCTCAAAACCTCCCTCACTGGTTGGGCGTCACCCGGATCGACCACTACAGCTTGTCCATCCTGGTGCCACAACCACAAGTAGTTGTCTGAAAAAGCGGGTATTGCAACGAGTTTCATGGCGTCCACATTTCTAAAAACCGATAGTTTGCACGAATGGCTTCAAACCCCGCCAGGACAGTACATGCTGGCGTGGGAACAAAAGCATTTTGACCTTGCAGTATCGGACGCATTTGGCTTTCATGCGCTGCAGTTGGGATTGCCCCAATGTGACGCCTTGGAAGCGAACCGCATGCCGCATAAATTTATGGCTTGCGATGGCTTGCCAAGCGACTATGTCTTGGAAAGGCCGTTGTTCTTAACAAATTACGAGGCGCTGCCATTTAAAGACGTCAGTTTGGATTTGGTTGTTCTGCCACACACCTTGGAATTGAGCTTTGACCCGCACGCTACTTTGCGCGAGGTCGAGCGTGTCTTGGTGCCCGAAGGCAGAGTGGTGATTTGTGGAATGGAGCCCTTGAGCCTATGGGGTGCCAGCAAAACATTGGGGCGAGGCGTACCAGAATTTGGCGATTTGATCAGCCAGCGTCGGATTCGAGATTGGCTCAAGCTTTTAAGCTTTGAGGTGGACCAACAAACCAGCGGTTGTTTTCGCCCGATGCTTCGCACAGATCGTTGGCTGCAACGTATGCGCTGGATGGACACTGTGGGGAGTCGATGGTGGCCACTTTCTGGCGCTGTTTATTTTGTGCAGGCGGTTAAGCGGGTCCGGGGGATGCGCTTGATCTCACCCGTTTGGAAAAAATCCAAGCAGCGGGCGGCGGCAGCGGTCACAACGGCTTCCAAAGGGATGGAATGAAAGAAGTAGACATCTACACAGACGGCGCCTGCAAAGGTAATCCTGGCCCTGGTGGCTGGGGCGCTCTGCTTCGCACCCCTGCAGGCCATGAAAAAGAGATTTTTGGTGGTGAACTCGACACTACAAACAACCGGATGGAGCTCACCGCCGTCATCCGCGCGATTGAGTCTTTGAAATACCCCTGCGCCGTGGCGCTCTATCTAGATAGCGAATATGTGCGCAAGGGCATTACCGAATGGATTCACGGATGGAAAGCACGTGGATGGCGCACTGCCGCCAAGCAACCTGTGAAAAACGCAGACTTGTGGCAAAAGCTAGACGAGTTGGTACATAGGGGCGACCACGACATCCACTGGCATTGGGTCAAGGGGCATGCGGGGCATGTTGATAACGAGCGGGCGGATGCTTTGGCGAATTTGGGTGTGGACGAAGTCCTGTCGCAAAAGTGACATGAATTGGTTTGAGCCTTTCAAATCAAAAACCCCTTACGACTGTTACATTTGCATGGTTTTTTGCACCTTAAATCTTCCTAAAAATGGCATCTAAAAAAATCTACACCATTGTTGCTGTTGCAGGCATCTTGACAGCATCCTCGGTTGCTTGGTGGTATCAAAACGCGAACAAATCTCCCATGGGTATCACGGTACCCGCCGGCGCTGGTGGCAAAGCGGTCGGTGTTGAATTAGTCAATGTCAAAAAAATGCTTTTGCGCGACGATGCTGAAGCGGTGGGTACTTTGCGCTCACGCCAAAACGTGATGATGCGTCCTGAGGTTGCTGGGCGCATTTTGGCTTTGGGGTTTAGCGACGGTGCGCGCGTGAATGTAGGCCAAGTGCTAGTGCAACTTGACGACACATTACAGCGGGCTGAAGTGCAGCAATCGCTTGCGCAACTGTCTATCGCC
>JBAXNJ010000294.1:0-2758 GCA_037133815.1 Betaproteobacteria bacterium | reverse complement strand
CTCGCTCCGCGTGCTTCGCTGAGTCTGGCTTGGTTGAGATACTGCAAAACTTCCAAGGCCAATTCAAAACGCCAACCCGCAGTTCGTAAATCACGGGCTACGCCACTCAATAAGGTCGGCAAATTAGCGACAAATACCGCGCCCATCAAAACGATAGTCCATGCTAAGTAAATCCATACAAATAAAATTGGTAGGGTTGCAAAAGCACCATAAACCATCGAATAGGTAGACATCTTTCCAAAGAAATAAGCCAACACATTACGTGCAACGGTGATGGCCGCTACCACCCAAATGCCCCCAACTAAAGCGTGGCTCCAAGGTACTTGGGTGTAGGGAACGTAACGATACAGCGCTGCAACACCCCAGACAAACAAGCCGTATTCCAAGCAGCTCAAAAGCCAACCTACGTTTCCAAAAGCAGCAGGTGAGAAATCTTGCGAGAAACTCACAAATTGTGTTGTCATCACAATACCAACGCCCATCAACAAAGGCCCCAAAGTGAGGGCCGTCCAATACAACAACAACCTTTGTGCAAATGGCCTTCTTTTCTTCACGCGCCAAATCGCGTTGAGCGTGCGGTCAATGGTGAAAACCAATGCCAGCGCAGACAGTATCAATGCCGTCACACCAGCGGCGCCTAAGCGGCTTGCTTTGTTAGCAAATAAGGTCAGATAGCCAAGAACTTGGCGTGAAATATTGTCTGGCACCAAGCTCTCCACCAATCGCTTTTGAACCACGGCCTGAAAGTCGCTGAATATGGGAAAGACTGTGAAAACAGCCAATGCCAAAGTCACAAAGGGGACTAATGCGATCAAGGTGGTGAAGGTCAAACTACCAGCCGTTTGACCTAGGCGGTCTTCACGAAAACGCAACGCTACTACGCGCGCAGTGTTGGCCCACGGGAATTGCGCTAAATGCGCCATGAATTTTTGAAGATGCGAGACAATCATGGACTACATCATGCCAGCAACTATGACACCTCTTCCTAATCACGTATCACGCACTCGTTTGCTCGCAGTCCTCAGTTTGACGGGCTTGATCGTCCTAGGACTGGTTTGGGAACTCTGGCTGGCTCCTCTTCGCCCAGGTGGTACTTTGTTAGCTTTAAAGGTAGTGCCACTTTGCATTCCACTAGCCGGACTTCTTAAAAACCGTATGTACACCTACCGCTGGGTTAGTTTGTTCATATGGTTATATTTCACAGAAGGTGTGGTCCGCGCATGGGGAGATACTGCACCTAGTTGCTACTTTGCTTTTGCAGAAGTAGTGCTTTGCGTGGTTTTATTCATTGCTTGCGCGCTTCATGTTCGCTTGCGATTTCAATCAATAAAAAATGCCTGATCACACTTCTTCTGCCCTAGTAGATGCCTTACGACAAGCCATTGGCTCAGCCAATGTTCTGGTGGACGGCGACTTGTCTAATTACGAACAAGACTGGCGCAAACGCTCACGCGGTAAAGCGCTGGCTGTCGTGCGACCCGCCAATACCCAAGAAGTCGTTGCCATTGTCAAAGCCTGTGCGAATGCCAAAGTGAGCATAGTGCCGCAGGGTGGAAATACTGGCTTGGTGGTGGGCTCCATCCCCGACGAGACGGGGTCTCAAGTGGTTTTGAGCATGCAGCGTATGCAACGATTACGGAATGTAGATGCAGACAACCTCACCATCACCGTCGAGGCTGGGTGCACCTTGCAAAGTGTGCAAGACGCCGCTGAAAAAGTAGGCTACTTGTTTCCATTGAGCTTAGGCTCAGAAGGTAGTTGCACCATAGGCGGCAACTTAGGGACCAACGCTGGTGGCACACAAGTTGTACGCTACGGCAATGCGCGTGAATTATGTTTAGGGCTCGAAGTGGTCACGGCATCGGGTGAAGTGATGCACGGTTTGAGTGGCTTGCGCAAAGACAACACCGGCTACGACTTGCGTAATTTAATGATAGGCAGCGAAGGCACCCTAGGCATCATCACCGCCGCCACTATGAAGTTGTTCCCACAACCTGCTGCCACCCTCACTGCTTGGGCTGCGGTGCCTACGGTCACTGCTGCAGTCAAGTTGCTTGGCCTTGCGCACCAACATTTAGGCGCAAGTCTGACAGGGTTCGAGATGATGAACCAGTATTCATTAGGCTTGGTGAACAAACACTTTGCGCAAATGCGTATTCCTTTGTGGAACGAAACGCCTTACTGTGTTTTGTTAGAAAACTCAGACACCGAATCGCAAGAACATGCACGCGCACGCTTTGAACATTTACTAGAAGTTGCCATGGAAGAAGGTTGCGTTTCGGACGCAGTCGTAGCAGAGAACCTTTCGCAAGCGCGTAACTTTTGGCACATCCGCGAAAGTATCACTATGGCGCAAGCACAAGAAGGCTTGAACATCAAACACGATATTTCTTTGTCGGTCTCTTCGATTGCTGCGTTTGTAGAAAAAACCGATGCCCAATTAGCCCAAGAAATTCCCGGCGTGCGTTTGGTGAATTTCGGGCATTTGGGTGACGGAAATTTGCATTACAACGTCCAAGTTCCAGAGGGTAATGACAATCTGGTGTTTCTCAAAGACTACGAAGACCGCGTCAACCATTTGGTCTATGACGCAGTCAAAAATTTTGGCGGTTCCATCTCTGCTGAACATGGAATTGGCAGTTTGAAAGTAGATACCCTCCCCCATTACAAAGACCCCACCGCTTTAGCGCTAATGCGGCAAGTCAAACACGCACTCGATCCCCAAGGAATTTTGAATCCTGGACGTGTGGTGCGTTAG
>JBAXNJ010000293.1:0-2765 GCA_037133815.1 Betaproteobacteria bacterium | reverse complement strand
CCACCACTGACCATCATGTTGCGGTATTCATCTTCGGTCATGCCAGTCATGGAACCTGCCATTTGCTGAAAGCTTTTGCCATCGGTCGCACCAATCTTGGCCAAGAAATAAATATTGCCGCCTGTGCGCATACACCAATTCAAATCGCGTGCCAAGACCGCTTGTTTTTGTTCTTCGGTCATGGGCCAACTATCTAAGTAAGCACGCTCGTTAGATTTGAATTTCTCGCGGTTTTCTGCTTTCATCAAAGACATACAAAATTGGTTGATCCAATAGCCTTTGCGCGATTGCTCTGCATCAAAAATAATGGTGCCAGGCACATCTAAGTAAGGTTTATCTAAAGCCATTTATGTCTCCTCAGGCCAATACAAACGCATGGGGTTGTCGACCAACAATTTTTTCTGTAACTCTGCAGTGGGTGCAATATGGGGAATGAAATCGACCAACAACCCGTCATCGGGCATATGGTCTTTTAAGTTGGGGTGTGGCCAATCGGTTCCCCACAACACGCGGTCTGGAAACTCTTGCATGATGCGCTTGGCGAAAGGAATCACATCTTGGTAGGCGTTTTGTTCACCGTTCAGAGCCTTGGGGCCTGTGACTGATAGACGCTCTGGGCAAGTCACTTTGCTCCACACGTTGCTGTGCTCACGCATGAACTTCACAAACAATTCAAACTCAGGACCGTCGACTGGTTTGTCCACATTCGGGCGACCCATGTGGTCTACCACTACGGTGGTGGGCAACGCTGTGAAGAAGTGCCACAACTCGGGCAGGTCGACTGCTTCGAAATAAATCACCACATGCCAACCCCATTTTTTGATGCGGGTCGCGATTTCTAGTAACTCGTCTTTAGGCGTGAAGTCGACCAAGCGTTTGACAAAGTTGAAGCGCACACCTCGCACTCCAGCGTCATGCATCGCTTGAATTTCAGCGTCGCTCACACTGCGCTTGACCGTAGCAACACCGCGTGCTTTACCGTTGGATTGCACTAGTGCATCGACCATGGCTGTGTTGTCAGCGCCATGGCAAGTGGCCTGCACGACGACATTGCGCGCAAAGCCCAAGTGGTCACGCAGTGCGTACAACTGGAACTTAGACGCATCGCAAGGCGTGTACTTGCGCTCAGGTGCGTAAGGAAACTCTGCGCCAGGACCAAACACATGGCAATGGGCATCCACTGCACCTGTGGGTAGTTTGAATCTTGGTTTGCTGGGGCCGTTGTACCAATCTAACCAGCCCGCTGTTTTTTGAAATTCCATGTCGTCTTTCTCAATCAGGTTGAATATTTGCTTCACGCACTAACTTGCTGTAGCGCGCACGTTCTGAACGGATCAAATTGGTGAACATCTCTGAACTGCCTGGCACGACTTCACCACCTACGGCGTTCATGCGTTCACGCACTTCTTTAGTTTGCAATGCTTTTTGCACTTCTTCATGCAGTTTTTGCACGATGGGCTTGGGCGTGGCCGCAGGCGCTACTAAGCCGTACCACACCGAGGCCTCAAAACCAGGAAAGCCAGATTCAGAAATCGTTGGCGAGTCTGGAAAAATCGTACTGCGGTTGGGGCTCAATACCGCCAAAACTTTGAGCTTGCCACTTTTGACATGGGGTAATACCTCTAGGGCATTCACTGCTACCAAAGGTAACTGCCCGCCAATCACATCCGTAATGGCTGGTGTGCCACCACGGTATGGGATGTGTTGCAAATCAATACCCGCCGCACGTGCAAACAATTCAATCGCCATATGCGGGGTTGAACCATTTCCGGGAGAACCATAGGCAATGCTGTTGGGCTTACCTTTAGCAGCATCGATCAGTTGTTTGGCAGTATTGAATGGTGCGTTGGGATTGGCAGCAATGACTACGGGCACACGACCAATCAGCGACACCGCAACCAAATCTCGCTCTGCATCAAACGGTGCAGGTTGGTACAGCGACATATTCGCTGCTAAAGCATTTGCAGCCATCATGAGGGTGTAACCATCGGGTTCTGCCGTGATGGTGGCTTTGACCGCAATATTGGTCCCTGCGCCTGGCTTGTTCTCTACGACTACAGGTTGCCCAAGAGGTCCAGAAATACTTTGCCCTATCGTGCGTGCCACTATGTCAACCGCGCCACCTGCTGCGTAGCCAACGATGACTTTGATAGGTTTGTTGGGATAGCTCTGTGCAAATGCACCTCCGACGCATAAAGCAAAACCAATTAGGGCTGTGAACCGCTTTAAAAAAGTCATGGTGACTCCTATTGAGTGATAAGTTGCGCTGTCATACCGCGCAGACCTGCACGTTTGGCCATCAAGTCCAATTGGCCGCTTTCACGAACCTTTTGGGCGAAAACATTCAGAAAAGGCAAGGCATCTTCCCTTCCTTTTGGGATAGCGATAGCAAGATTTTCTAAACCCCAGCGGTCTTGTAATACTTGAAATCCTGAGAGCTTTTCATTCAATTCGAACAAGATGCCCTTGTTGGTTGCAAAAGCGTCCAACTCATTGTTTTGCAATTTACTAGCCGCCACCTCTAAAGATGGGACAGGAACGATCATTGTTTGCTTCAGACGCTGACCTAAAACCGATTGGGAAGAACTGCCTTGGCTCACACCAAGTCGAACGCCCTGTTTATCCACATCACCAAAATTTTTAATCGATGAATTGGTGGGAACCAAAATACCCAACTCCAATTGCACCAACGGTGCTGTGAAATCAATCTCTTTGGCTCTCGCAGCCGTGGCATTGGTGAAAGTCATATCGACTCTCTCGTCTTT
>JBAXNJ010000292.1:0-2768 GCA_037133815.1 Betaproteobacteria bacterium | reverse complement strand
AACTCTTGGTTGGTGCTCGGTGAAGTGGTTGGTATTCACATCGATGAACGTTCACTCAAAGACGGTATTTACGACACCGCCAATGCGCAACACGTGATGCGCGGTGGTGGTCCTGCAGATTACTTCAGCGTAGGTCCAGAGCAGTTGTTTCGCATGTCTCGGCCTACCGCTTAATACGCAAATGCAAAACCTATCGCGTCGTCAATTGCTTGTTGGTGCTGGCACATCTGCACTAGGCTTGGCTTCTTTTATTTCACACGCAGATACATGGCCTACAAAGCCACTGCGATTAATTGTTCCTTTTGCCCCTGGCGGCAGTTCAGAAATTGTCGCCCGTGCCCTAGCAGGTGAAATGAGCAAAACCATCGGACAAAGCGTCTTCGTAGAAAACAAACCGGGTGCTGCTGGCAATATCGCCATGCAAGAAGTTGCCAACGCTACCGATGAACATACGCTTATCTTGGGACATATTGGCACCTTGGCAGTGAATCAATATATTTTTTCCAAACTGCCCTACGACCCGATCAAAGACTTCACGCCCATCACGCTCATTTCTAAAGTGCCTAGTCTTTACGTAGTGCACCCCGACTTGCCTGTGAAAAACTTGAAAGAGTTTGTCGCTTATGCCAAAGCCAATCCAGCGCAACTCAACTATGGATCAGCAGGTAACGGCAGTGCGGGGCATTTGGCATTTGAGTATTTAAAGATGACCACAGAGACATTCGTGCTCCACGTGCCCTATCGCGGCACAGGTCCCATGCTGACAGATTTGCTTGCGGGTCGATTACAAGCCGCGGCAGTCGGCGCACCTGCTCTTTTGCAATTCATCAAAGCAGGCAAACTGCGCTGCATTGCTACGGGCACCAGCACCCGCTTGCCTCAACTACCTGATGTAGCCACTGTTGCCGAACAAGGCTACAAAGGCTTCGAGATGACGCAGTGGTATGGCTTGCTAGCACCTAGCAAAATGGCCAAAGCCAATATCGACAAGCTTGAAAAAGAAGCCATCACTGCAACGCGCGGCAAGATTGTGAGCGACAAACTCAGCCAAGATACTGCACTAGCGGTTGGCAATACAAGGGCTGAGTTTGAAGCTTTTATCAAGATGGAGCAGGCCCGTTGGAAACCCGTGATTACACGCGCACAGATCAAGCCTGAGGGCATATAAGTATTTCAGCTAGATATTTAATATCTAGATAGGTAGTTCAAGCCAAAGCATTTGGCAGGCTCACATTTTGAGCCTTGTCATCCAGTATGCTAATCATCTAGCTTCTCGCTAGTCATCGTCGCTCACTTGTAATAGCGTTACCCTTTTACCCATCATGTCCCAACAGCAAACCACCGGCTTCATGGTGCTACACAGCAACCAGCTAGAAGGCTTGCGCGAATTGGCGGTTGAATTCATTCGCAACAACCCTTTGCCGGTTCTCGCACCTGAGGTGCTGCTGGTCCAAAGCAATGGCATGAAGCACTGGTTAGAAATGGCATTGGCCAAAGATATCGGTATTTGTGCGGCTACCCAAGTGGAATTGCCTTCACGCAAACTTTGGCAGATCTACCGCGCAGTGTTAGGGCCCAATATGGTGCCTGCGCATATGCCACTAGACAAATCGCCTTTGGTTTGGCGCATCATGCGCCGCTTGCCTGATTTGCTGGATAAGCCCAATTTCTCACCACTCAAAAATTATTTAGGTGACCACGCATCTAACGATCGTCGTGCTTACCAATTGGCTGCTCAACTCGCCGACGTTCTAGACGGCTACCAAAACTACCGTTCGGATTGGCTCAAAGACTGGGCAAGTGGTAGAGACCAATTGCGTACAAGTAGCGGTATCCATTCGGATTCAATTTCTGCTGTGCCACTGCCTTCCACGCAAAGCTGGCAACCTGAGTTGTGGCGTGATTTATTAGACGATCTTTCACAAGATACAAAACTTGCAAGCTCTGCAGGCTCCATTACTGGCGAACAAGCAATCCTCATTAACGGAGGCCACTCTCACACCACCGCCTATAGCTCACGCTCAGAAGTACATGAGGCATTTCTGCAAGCCATAGACAAGCTTGAACCCAATCAACGCCCTGCAGGTGTCCCGCAACGCTTAATGGTGTTTGGCGTCACATCTCTACCCATGCAAACAGTGGAAGCTTTGCATGCCCTTGGACGAGTTTGCCAAGTTTTGATGTTGGTACAAAACCCCTGCAAGCATTTCTGGGGCCATATCGTCGAGAGCAAAGTGCCGTTAGCCAAACTCGCGCGCCAACGCCAATCGCACAAAGACGGTTTGCCTGTTCCGCAAGCCAATGGCAGTTTGAGTGAAGCTGACCAATACACCCTGCATACCGAAACCAACCCTTTGCTAGCCGCGTGGGGCAAACATGGACGGGATTATTTGCATTTACTCGATACGTTTGACGATGCCGAAAGATACGCCTCGCAATTCACACGCGTAGATGTGTTTGTAGACCCCATCGATACGGCAATAGAGGCTCAACGCACACCTAGCCAACTAGAACACTTGCAGTCTGCACTGCTAAATCTTGAACCGATTCCGGCACAACCTACTGAAGTTGAAACGCAAGACCACAGCATTGCGATAGTCCAAACATATTCAGCCCAACGCGAAATAGAAGTCCTACACGACCAAATATTGGCATGGCTAGATGCCCAAGCAGAGATAGACGAAGCCAGAAGACTGAAACCCTCAGATATTATGGTCATGGTTCCTGACATGGAGATTTTTGCGCCGCACATACACGCTGTATTTGGT
>JBAXNJ010000291.1:0-2768 GCA_037133815.1 Betaproteobacteria bacterium | reverse complement strand
AAAACCAAGGCGATGATATCTGGCAAGGTCACAGCTTCGCCCAAAATCAAAGCGCCACCTGTCACGCCGAATACAGGCACGAGCATGATAGAGAGGCCACTCGATACTGCAGAGAGCTTGCGCGCCACATGAAACCAAGCTACGTAACTCACTGCAAAGGTAATCACTCCCCCGTACAAAATGGCCAACCATTGCATCAGGGTAGGCCATTCCCAAAGGTCTCTTTCAAAAATAATGGTAATCGCCAAGAAGAAAAAGAAGGCTATGAAGAGCGCCCAAAAAGTGAGGGTGATGCCGCTGACACTTAGTTTGGAGTTTTTCATCATGGCATTTCCTACTCCCCAAGTAATCGCTGCCACCAACATAACCGCAATACCTAGCGGATGGTTGCCCCACTCACCGGCACTCCCCCAAGCTAGTAAGAGAGCGGCGCTCATAGCCAACGCAATTCCAA
The DNA here is from genome assembly GCA_037133815.1 of Betaproteobacteria bacterium. Classification (GTDB taxonomy): domain Bacteria; phylum Pseudomonadota; class Gammaproteobacteria; order Burkholderiales; family Burkholderiaceae_C; genus Limnohabitans. The sequence goes on along the minus strand of JBAXNJ010000291.1, from coordinate 2,314 downwards.
GCAAAGCGGTGATGGTTATTTTTTCGCGATACAAAAGAGCACTTACTAGCAAAGCCCATACTGGCATGGTGTAGCCAATGATGGCCGCACGGCCAGAATTGAGCAAGCTGACACCGTAAATCATGGGTAGATGCCAACCAACCATATTAAAAAGGCTTAATTTGAAGAGCGCTTTTCTTTCGTGCTTAGGAACAAAAATAGAGATTCCTTTGAAGTGTGCATATGAACCCAATGCCATGCAACCAATTAAAAAAGTAAAGGACCGAAATGCAGAGGGTGGGTAGCTATTGACCACAAATTTCATCACGGGATAGTTCATTCCCCATGAAACTGTCACGATCAATACCATCAATAAATCGGTGGCATTGATCTGTGAGGATCTTTCCTGCGGTGTTGACATGGAGTACTTTGTTTAAGTTGTGCGCTACATTTTGATTCAAAATAGCGTTTTATTTAGGGAGAAGTTATGCAAGTCAAGCGTTTTTTAGATAAATCAATTGCAATTTTTGCTCTAGTTGTCTCGAGTCTTTGGGCCCAAGCAACATTAGCCGACACATCCACCATCAAACTTTTGGTGGGTTTCCCCCCTGGTGGCGGGACAGACGCCATTGCTCGCGTACTGGCAGAAAAAATGAAAGATGCCTTAGGAGCGAATGTGGTGGTGGAAAACAAAGCGGGGGCAGGCGGTCAAATTGCAGCGCAAGCACTCAAAGCATCCCCAGCGGACGGAAGTATGTTGTTCTTCTCGCATGATCACACAATTTCTATCTTGCCTTTGGTCGTTAAAAATCCGGGATTCGCGCCTGCGACCGATTTTGTGCCTGTTGTAGGTATTGCAACTTTTGCAAATGGTTTGGCTTTATCTAGTGGCACCCCTGCTAAATCATTCAATGAATACATTCAATGGGTAAGAACCCAAGGCAATGGCAAAGGTACTGTTGGCGTGCCTGCGCCTGCGTCAATTCCTGAATTTTTAGTCAAAGTGATCGGCGACAAATACAAACTAGATTTGCAATCAGTACCTTATCGTGGTGGTGCTCCCTTGATGGCGGATATGTTGGGTAACCAAGTTCCTGCTGGTTTGGCGGGAGTCAACGATTTCTTAGAAAACCACAAAGCCGGTAAATTTCGCATGGTCGCAGTGATCGGCGACAAGCGTCAGGCTGCTATGCCAGAGGTGCCTACTTTCGCGGAACTTGGTTTGTCTGGCTTTGAAGAGTTGGCTTACTACGGATTGTTCGCGCCTGTCGGAACGCCGCAAGCAGTGATTGACCGCTACTCTGACGCATTGGCAAAAATCATCGCGCAACCAGAAGTCAAAGATCGCTTGACGTCTATGGGTATCAACGTGGTGCATATGCCACCAAGACAATTTGCTAACCATGTTCGGTCCTACACGCAGACATGGGAAAAAATTGTGAAGAACAGTGGATTCCAAGCGCAATAACAACTGCTTTTTTCATGGTACCTGCTCTGATTGCCCTCGATTGGGGAACCTCTAATCTGAGGGCCAATCTTTTAGACCCATCTGGCCATTCGATCGAGCAGCGCCAATCTGCCATGGGCGTGATGAAAGTCCCGCCCGGCACATTTGATGCTGTGCTTGTTGAACTGTGTGGTGATTGGATGCAAGAGCATCGTCTCCCTATGGTCGCTAGTGGCATGGTGGGAAGTCGGCAAGGTTGGAAGGAGGCGCCATATCTGGACTGTCCAGCCACCTTGAAACAAGCGGCGCATCAATTAACAAAGCTAGAGTTTGAGCATCCTGATTTAGGCAATCACAAGGTTTACATCGCGCCTGGATTGAAATGCTTAGATGCCAATGGTCAAACTGATGTCATGCGTGGCGAGGAGACCCAAATTTGGGGTGCGCAATTACCGCCTTCAAGTATTTGTGTATTGCCTGGAACACACAGTAAATGGATTTGGTTGGATGGAAAAGGTGATTTCCAAAACTTCAAGACCTTTATGACGGGGGAGTTGTATTCCCTGCTGGCCCAACACAGCATTTTGGGAAGGTTGATGGAAATTTCAGAGTCGAACGCTTCTTTGAACCTTGATGTATTCCATCGCGGTGTTTCTTTAGGTATCCGTGGCCATGCAGAACTCATGCATTCCATATTCGCAGCACGAACCGCTGGCCTGATGGGGCAGTTAAATGCAATGGAGTTGCCAGACTTTTTATCTGGCATTTTGATCGGAGCCGAAACAGGTAGTGTCAGCCTTGATGCCGTTTCAAAGGTGCACCTGCTGGGAGAGGGCGGCTTGTGTGAGCGTTATAGGCAGGCGTTTCAACAACAAGGTATATCTGTTG
>JBAXNJ010000290.1:0-2778 GCA_037133815.1 Betaproteobacteria bacterium | reverse complement strand
TTTAAAGAAAGAAATCATATGAATCGAAAACTCGCTTTAGTGTTCGGAGGTACCCGAGGCATTGGTGAGGCCACCGTAATGAAATTAGCTGAACAAGGCTTTGATGTCGCTTTTACTTATATTAAATCTGAGCCCAAGACGGTGCAGCAAGAAGCTGCTACTTTGCATAGTTATAAAGTAGATGTGTGCGAATTTGACCAAGTTAAATCCGTATTTGCACAAGTCGCGAAAGACTTTGGACATCCTATTGATTGTGTTGTTGCTAATGCAGGAATTAATGTTCCGCCAGGCCCTGTATCACAATTTGACGCAGAAACATTCAAAAAAATTGTGAACGTCAACCTGTTGGGTGCTTTTCATGTTTTAACTGAAGCCGCTAAGCACACAGCAGACCATGGAACAATTATCGGGTTGACAACCTCTATGGTTCGCATTGGCATCCCTGGAGGTGGTCCTTACACGGCGACCAAGGCGGCAGTTGAGAGTCTTTTACGCTCCATGTCAAAAGAGCTTGCACCCAGAGGCATTCGCGTCAACGGTGTAGCTCCAGGACCTGTGGATACAGATTTGTTTCACTCCGGTAAAACGGATGAGATAAAAGCTCGATCAGCTACTTTAAGCCCCTTTAATAGGATTGGTCGGCCTGACGAAATCGCCGAAGTTATTGCGTTTTTAGCATCAGATAAAGCATCATGGATACATGGACAAATCATTCAACCGAATGGGGGAATGGTTTAATCTTTAAACTCGAACATTTGTATAGCGAGAAGAACTTGTGAAACCAAGTAGTGGTAGTATGAATTTCAAGAGCAGTCCAGATGTTTTGGTAATAGGCGGTGGTAATGCGGCGTTATGCGCAGCACTTGTAGCTAAAGAGGCAGGCGCATCGGTGCGAATACTGGAATCTTCACCAAAGGCTTGGCGTGGCGGCAATTCATCGCATACACGTAATGTGCGATGCATGCACGATGCGCCGCAAGATGTGTTGGTCGATGCCTACTCTGAGGAAGAGTACTGGCAAGATTTGCTCAAAGTCACTGGCGGTCAAACCAACGAGTATTTGGCGCGTTTGGTCATTCGTTCATCCGCCACATTTCGCACGTGGATGCATAAGCACGGGGTTCGCTTTCAGCCATCTCTGTCAGGCGCCTTGCATACTGCGCGCACCAATGCATTTTTCATGGGTGGCGGTAAAGCTCTGGTCAATGCCTACTACCTTAGTGCTGAGCGCCATGGCATTACTGTGGACTACAACTCCCGCGTGAGCGAACTCAAACTCGTCAATGGTCGTTTTGAAGCGGCACGCGCCATACACACCCATGCAAATGGTGAAACCCAAGAAGAGTGGGTGTATGCCAAAACATGCATATTGGCCTGTGGCGGCTTCGAGTCCAACCGCGAATGGTTGCGCGAAGCCTGGGGACAAAATGAACTGGGCGAATGGTCAGCAGATAACTTCTTGATTCGCGGTTCGCGCTACAACCAAGGTGAGATGTTGAAGTTTTTGATGGAGCAGGGCGCAGACATCATCGGTGACCCCACGCAAGCGCATATGGTGGCGATTGATGCCAGAGCCCCTTTGTATGACGGCGGCATTTGTACGAGGCTTGACTCTGTCTCTCTTGGCGTTGTAGTTAATCAAAACGCCGAACGTTTTTATGACGAAGGTGAAGATTTTTGGCCTAAGCGTTATGCGATCTGGGGGCGACTGGTCGCACAACAACCGCAACAAATTGGCTATTCAATTATTGATAGCAAAGCCATTGGACGTTTCATGCCGCCCGTGTTTGAGGCCATCGAGGCCAACACATTGCCAGAATTGGCTGCAAAGTTAGAGCTTAACGTTGAGAAATTTATGCAAACCATGGATGCCTTCAATGCAGCGTGCGTATCTGGCGACTTCAACCACACAGTTTTAGATGACTGCCACACCGAGGGCCTGCAGCCTGCTAAAACCCATTGGGCACGCACCATCGATGTCGCGCCTTTTTATGCCTATCCTTTGCGCCCAGGCGTCACCTTTACCTACCTGGGTCTCAAAACAGATGAAACGACTGCGGTTCATTTTGCTGGAGTACCCAGCCCTAATTTATTTGCTGCTGGTGAAATCATGGCCGGTAATGTATTGGGCAAGGGTTACACAGCGGGGGTTGGTATGACTATCGGCACATTCTTCGGACGACAAGCAGGTACCCACGCTGCCAAAGCTGCACAAGGCGCGGGAGCTTTGGCATGATTAACTTATTGGCACTCACAGAGCAAGCTAAAGCCCTGGGTAGAGGAGAAGGATTGAACGCTGAACAAGAAGTTGCGCGGCAAATGCAAGTGTGCAATGCCTGTCGTTATTGCGAAAGCTTTTGCGCAACGTTTTCAGCCATGACGCGCCGACTAACTTTTGCAGATGCCGACATCCATTACTTAGCCAATCTTTGCCACAACTGTGGTGCTTGTTTGCATGCCTGCCAATACGCGCCTCCGCATGACTTTGGAATCAACGTGCCGCAAGCGATGGCACGCGTTCGTTTGGAGACTTACACGCGGTATGCATGGCCTGCTGCTTTTGGTAAGCTCTATGCTGCCAATGGGCTGTGGGTTGCCTTGTGCTTGGCGTTTGGCTTGACTGTTTTCCTCTGCTTGGCTTTGAACCTCAACGGAACTTTGTTCGGAACCGTTGCAGACAACAATTTTTACAATATATTTCCGCACGGCTTGTTGGTGAATTTGTTTTTGCCAGTATTTGGTTTTATAGTGCTTTCATTGGGGCTTGGTGTTCGAAGC
>JBAXNJ010000289.1:0-2779 GCA_037133815.1 Betaproteobacteria bacterium | reverse complement strand
CTCAAGCAAGCCGTCGATCAACTCGTCCGGAATACCCGCAGTGCCAAACCCGCCCACCATGATGGTCGCGCCGTCGTCGATGTTTCCGATGGCCTGCACCACCGTTTTGGCTTGCTTGTTGATCATGGGTTTTAAACGCGCTCGATGATCAAGGCGATGCCTTGGCCCACACCAATACACATGGTACACAAGGCGTAACGGCCTTGTGTGCGATGGAGTTGGTACATCGCGGTTGTGATCAAACGCGCGCCACTGGCGCCCAAAGGGTGGCCCAAAGCAATCGCACCACCGTAGGGATTGACGCGCGGGTCATCGTCTTGCAGACCAAGTTGGCGCAACACCGCCAAGCCTTGTGCGGCGAAGGCTTCATTGAGTTCAATCACATCCATTTGCGCCAAGGTCAAACCCGTTAACGCCAAGACTTTTTGTGAAGCAGGCGCAGGGCCAATGCCCATGATGCGTGGTGGCACACCGGCAGTCGCCATGCCCACGATGCGCGCTTTGGGCGTCAAACCTTGTTTGGCAGCGGTTTGTTCATTAGCAAGAATCAAAGCGCACGCACCGTCGTTCACGCCACTGGCGTTACCCGCTGTGACCGTGCCGTCTGGGCGCACCACAGGTTTGAGTTTGGCCAAAGACTCCATGCTGGTAGCGCGCGGATGCTCGTCCACATGGACCACCACCGCATCGCCTTTTTTCTGTGGGATGGTGACGGGGCAAATTTCGGAATCAAAGTAACCTGCCTTTTGCGCAGCAACGGCCTTGGTTTGACTGGCCAAGGCCATGCGGTCTTGGTCTTCGCGGTTGATTTTGAAATCGGCCGCAACGTTCTCAGCCGTTTCGGGCATCGAGTCGACGCCGTATTTTTCTTTCATCAACTTATTGATAAAGCGCCAGCCGATCGTCGTGTCATAGACCGTGTTGCTACGGCTAAAAGCGCTCTCGGCTTTGGGCATGACAAACGGTGCGCGGCTCATGCTTTCGACGCCACCGGCAATCATCATGCTGGCTTCGCCCGCTTTGATTGCACGTGCGGCAGTACCCACCGCGTCCATTCCAGATCCGCACAAACGGTTGATGGTGGCGCCTGGCAAATCCATGGGTAAACCGGCCAGCAAACTTGCCATATGCGCCACGTTGCGGTTGTCTTCACCCGCCTGGTTGACGCAACCGTAAATCAAGTCTGTCACGGCCATCCAATCGACCTTGGGGTTACGGGCCATCAAGGCTTGCAGTGGGGCGGCAGCCAAGTCATCGGTACGGACCGAAGACAGGGCGCCGCCGTAGCGGCCAAAGGGAGTGCGGATAGCGTCGCAGATGAAGGCTTGGGTCATGGTTTTCCTGTGGATCTTGTTTCTTCCCTAAATGTATCAATAGTTGCGGGCAACTGTTAGTAGTTTGTAGAGCCACTGGCGACACCTGAGTGACAATGCCCCGCATGTTCCAACCCAGCCAATCCGATGTGCGTAAATTCTTTTGTGCAGTCTTTGCCAAATGGCAAACCGCACAACCCATGGACGCCCTAGAAACTCTGGCCAGCCAATGGGTCGCCGAGCACCCCGAATACCACGCTGACTTTTCCAACGAAGCGGCGGCACTTGAAAAAATGTACGACTTAGAAGACGGCAAGACCAATCCGTTTTTACATTTGTCCATGCACCTGTCCGTTAGCGAGCAGTGCTCGATTGACCAACCGCGCGGTATTCGACAAGCTGTGGAATTACTCACCGCCCGACGCGACTCTTTGCACGACGCCCACCACGAAACCATGGAAGCCCTCGGCCAAATGATTTGGGAAAGCCAACGAAGCGGGCGCCCGCCAGATGGGCTGGCGTATATTGATGCTGTACAACGTTGCGCCATGCACGATTAACTTTAAAAGGAAATGAGACATGATCTATCCACGTATTGTTCAAAAAGTATTGGCGCTGGGCCTTATGGCCTTGCTTTCTTCGCCTTGGGCGTTGGCGCAAAACTATCCCAATAAATCCATCAAATTTATTGTTCCGTTTCCAGCTGGAAGCGCTACCGATAACGTCGGTCGCATCTTGGCCCAAGCCATGGGTGAGGCCTTGGGGCAATCGATCACCATCGAAAACAAAGCAGGTGCCAACGGCATATTAGGGGCTGAGGCCGTCAAATCTTCCCCTGCAGACGGCTATACGTTTTTGGTGACCACCAGTACGACCCAAGCGGCCAATGTGCATCTCTACCGCAAGCTGTCTTATGACCCCGTCAAAGATTTCACGCCGATTGGCAAAGTTGGGGAGACCGGATTTATCTTGATGGTGAACTCCGACTTCCCAGCCAAAGACATGAAGGAGTTCATCTCTTACGCCAAGGCCAATCCTGGCAAATTGGCATACGGTCACGGGTCTTCTGGCTCTTTGGTTTCCGCCGCCATGTTGTGCGAGATGGCGGGGCTGCAAACTGTGAGCGTGCCTTACAAAGGCATTCCACCTGCTATGACTGATTTATTAGGCGGTCAATTGCAGTTTGCTTTTGCAGATGTGGGTAATGCGGTGTCGCAAATCAACGGAGGACGTATGCGTGGCCTTGGCGTAACAACACGCAAACGCGCTGGCAAAGCACCCACTGTCCCTTCCATTGGCGACACGGTGAAAGACTACAACGTTAGCGCTTGGTTTGGTTTGATGGCACCAGCCGGACTTCCCGCCGATGTCCATAAAAAGGCCTCGGCTGCCTTTTTGGCCGTATTGGCCAAACCAGAGGTGCGCGAAAAAATTCAAGGCGTCGGCATTGACCTAGACGTGGAAGA
>JBAXNJ010000288.1:0-2781 GCA_037133815.1 Betaproteobacteria bacterium | reverse complement strand
ACCAAGGCCTTGAGTTTCATAAAGAAGTGGGTCTTTACGCCCACCATAAAGATATTGACCGCGTGTTGTGTTTAGGCGAGATGACATCCCATGCAGTGCAAGCATGCGGAACACGCGCGCAGCACTTCTATGACATCGATGCACTCAACTTCCAAGTACGCCATGAATTACCCAAGATGGCTAGCGTACTGGTGAAAGGCTCACGATTCATGAAGATGGAGCGCGTGCTTGAAGCCATTGCAAAACAATCTGAACAACACCCGCAGGAGACCACGCCATGCTGATCACTTTGGCGCAATGGTTACAAAACCTATCGCCGGAATTTGGATTCTTTCGGGTGTTTCAGTACATCACTTTCCGGGCAGTGATGGCCGCTTTGACAGCCTTGCTCATCGGGTTGTTTGCGGGACCTGCAGTGATTAGGTATTTGGTGGCTTTAAAAATTGGCCAACCTATCCGTGACTACGCCATGCAATCGCACATGGTTAAAAGCGGTACGCCCACGATGGGCGGTGTGTTGATATTGATTGGCATAGGCACTTCCACCTTGTTATGGGCAGATCTAACCAACCGATTTGTGTGGATTGTGATGCTCGTAACCTTTGGCTTTGGTGCCATTGGTTGGGTCGATGACTGGCGCAAAGTGGTGCGTAAAGACCCGGAAGGTATGCGCTCACGAGAAAAATACTTGTGGCAATCCTTGATTGGATTGTTAGCCGCTTTGTATTTGGTGTTTAGTATTTCTGAGAGCAGTAACTTACGCGTGCTCGAATTGTTTTATTCCTGGATGCAGTCTGGTTTTGACGTGAACTTGCCACCTAAAGCTGGCTTGCTATTGCCTTTCATGAAAGAGGTAAGTTACCCCTTAGGCGTTTTTGGCTTTGTCATCTTGACGTATCTCGTCATCGTCGGTTCTAGCAATGCAGTTAATTTAACGGATGGCCTAGATGGATTGGCCATCATGCCGGTTGTGATGGTGGGTTCTGCATTGGGCGTTTTTGCCTATGTCACAGGTAGTTCGGTGTATTCGAAGTACCTGATATTTCCCTACATCCCAGGCTCTGGTGAATTGATGATTTTCTGCGCCGCTATGGCAGGAGCAGGCTTGGCATTTTTATGGTTCAACACGCATCCAGCACAAGTGTTCATGGGCGATGTAGGCGCCTTGGCTTTGGGGGCAGCATTGGGCACGATTGCTGTGATCGTGAGGCAAGAAATTGTGCTGGCCATCATGGGTGGAATTTTTGTGGTGGAAGCGCTGTCTGTGATGTTGCAGGTGGGCTACTTCAAATACACCAAGAAAAAATATGGCGAAGGCCGGCGCATTTTGAAGATGGCGCCACTGCACCACCATTTTGAAAAATCGGGCTGGACAGAAACGCAAGTCGTTGTCCGGTTTTGGATCATCACCATGCTGCTTTGCTTAGTCGGCATGTCCACGTTGAAGCTAAGGTAAGCATCGAATGCGCGCATTACAACAACTCTCTGTGCTGGTTCTGGGTCTAGGTGACTCGGGGCTTGCTATGGTGCGTTGGTGCGTGCGCCATGGTGCAGACGTGGTGGTGGTGGATACGCGCGAACAACCGCCCCATCTTGCGCAATTAAGAACACAACACCCAAGCGTTGTGTTCAAGCATGCGCCATTTGATGCGTCATTGGTAGAAGGACAGCCCATTCGTGCTGTCTTCAAGAGCCCTGGCCTAACGCCTGATTCGGTAGCACCTGTATGGCAAGCAGCACACGCAGCGGGTTTGTGGGTAGGCACTGAACTCAGCTTGTTTGCGCAAGCCTTGGAAGAATTAAAAATAGATACGCAATACGCACCACATGTATTGGCTATTACAGGAACGAATGGCAAAACAACAGTCACGGCATTGACGGGGCAGTTGTTAGAACGTGCTGGTCTGCGGGTAGCAGTAGCAGGAAACATTGGCCCCACCTTGCTCGACACCTTGTCTGCTGCTTTAGATCAAGAGCAAGCCCAATGGCCACAAGCGTGGGTGTTGGAGTTATCCAGCTTTCAGCTCCACCAGGTGGATACTTTTGAGCCCACAGCGGCGACTGTGCTCAACCTGACCCAAGACCATCTTGATTGGCATGGCGATATGCAAGCCTATGCAAAAGCCAAAGCGCATATTTTTGGAAAACACGCTTGCATGGTGTTAAATCGTGAAGACGCGGAAGTCATGGCCATGCTGCCAGCGCCTGTTGCCAAAACCAAAGCAAGTAAACGGTCGCCGCGTGAAGTGATGCGATTTGGCGGTGATACGCCTACCCAGCATGGTGATTGGGGATTAGAGACTGTCAACGGTATGACCTGGTTGGTGCGCGCACTAGATGTGGATGAAACCAGAAAGTCACGCGCTACTACTGAAATTGAAATCTATATCCAACGTCTATTACCAGTAGATGCATTGCGTATTCGCGGCCGCCATAACGCGCTCAATGCCATGGCGGCGTTGGCATTGGCGAGTACAACAGGCGCTCCATTGGCTGCCATGTTGTATGCCTTACGCGAATATCGAGGAGAGCCACATCGCGTGTCGTCTGTGGCTATTTTGCAAGATGTGGAATACATCGACGACAGCAAAGGCACCAACGTAGGCGCTACTGTCGCAGCTATCAATAGCGTGGGGGCCGATCGTCAAATCGTGTTGGTATTGGGTGGTGATGGTAAAGGGCAAGACTTCTCTCCATTGCAAGCGCCCATTCAAAAATATGTTCGTTCGATCGTGTTGATTGGAAAAGATGCGGTGGAACTGCGTCAAGTATTGCAAGGTG
>JBAXNJ010000287.1:0-2798 GCA_037133815.1 Betaproteobacteria bacterium | reverse complement strand
GGCATTGAGTCTGTAGGCAGTACGCCTGATCAAGCTGGTAAGTTCTTGGATGAAGAAATCGTCAAATGGGCCAAAGTAATTTCTGCAGCCGGGGTCAAAGCGGAGTGAGTGTGGCTCGGCTAGTTAAATTGGCCTGTTTATTCAACACTAGAAACTCAGATTTCAAGATTTAAGGATTACGTCTGTGAACTTATTCAGTTTAGAAGGCCAAGTCGCCATCATCACCGGCTCTTCGCGCGGTATCGGTCGTGCCATTGCATTACGCATGGCCGAGCACGGCGCCAAAGTCGTGGTGTCGTCACGCAAAGTAGCTGCTTGCGAAGAGGTGGTCAAAACCATCCAAGACAAATACGGCAAAGACCGTGCGATTGCGATAGCTGCCAATATTTCTTCTAAAGATAATTTGGCCAATTTAGTTGCTGAAACCGAGCGCCATTGGGGCCAAGTGAATGTGCTGGTGTGTAACGCAGCCAGTAACCCCTATTACGGTCCTCAAGCCGGCATTGCTGACGAGCAGTTCCGCAAAATCTTGGATAACAACATCGTGGCGAATCACTGGTTGATCAACTTGGTCGCGCCCCAAATGATTCAACGTAAAGCCGGCTCGATCATCATCGTTTCTTCGATTGGCGGGTTGCGTGGTTCATCCGTCATCGGCGCTTACTGCATCAGCAAAGCCGCCGATATGCAACTCGCGCGCAACTTGGCGGTCGAATACGGCCCGCACAATGTGCGTGTCAATTGCATTGCCCCAGGTTTGATCAAAACCGACTTTGCCCGGGCTTTGTGGGAAGACGAAGCCATGTTGAAAGAGCGCTTGGTGACAACACCGCTCAGACGAATTGGGGAGCCAGACGAGATTGCTGGCGCTGCAGTTTTCTTGGCTTCGGAAGCGGGCTCTTATGTCACCGGACAAAGCCTAGTGGTCGACGGTGGCGTGACGATCTAGTGTGATGGCTTCGGTGCAGGACCATTTTTGATACGGTCGTAGGCCCAAGTCCCAACTGGCCACAGCAAGATGATGATGGTGCTAATCGCCAGCCACATCGCAATCGGGCGGGTGAAGAAGACCAAAGGGTCGCCGTCTGATTTGATCATCGAGGTCACAAAGTTCTCCTCCATCATCGTGCCGAGCACTACACCCAAGATGGCGGGGGCTACCGGGAACCCGTTCTCCTCAAAGATGAAAGACACCACACCGAAGAACAAGATCAGCGTGACACCCCAAACAGAGTTGTTGATAGAGAAAGAGCCAACGATACAGAACATCAAAATAATCGGCATCAAGATATTGCGTTTCACACGCAAGATTTTGGTCGCCACTTTGACAGTCAGCCACCCGAGCGGCACCATGATGATGTTGGCCAAGATAAAGACTAAAAAGATGGCGTAAATGTTCTCAGGGTTGTTGATGAAAATCATCGGCCCTGGATTCATGTTTTTCAAATACAAGACGCCAATCGCAATGGCGGTGATCGAGTCACCAGGGATACCAAAAACAATAGCTGGAATCCAAGCACCCGCCAACGACGAGTTATTGGCGGCACCTGATTCAACAATGCCTTCTACGTGGCCAGTGCCAAATTTTTCTGGCTCTTTTGAGAACTTCTTGCTCATGGCATAACTCAGCCAAGAGGCCATGTCAGCGCCAGAGCCTGGTTGTATGCCGATGATGGTGCCCAAGGCGCTACCGCGCAAAAGGGCCCACGGGTATTTTTTCAACAAGCCCCACATGCCTGCAAAGATGTTACCGATTTTCTCGGTCGCAATCATCGGCGGCGGATCCATATTGGTGATGTAGCGAAGTAACTCTGACACGGCAAACATACCCACCATCATGGGAATTAGCTCGACTCCGCTCATCAACTCTTTCATACCGAAGGTAAAGCGCAGATGGCCTGCTGGGTTTTCTAAACCAATACAAGCGATCAACAAACCCAGCAACAAGGATATGCAAGCTTTAAGGACGCTGGTGTTACCAATAAACACTGCACCGGCCAAGCCAAGAACGACTAACCAGAAGTATTCAAAAGAAGAAAACTTCAACGCAATTTCAGCCAAAGCTGGCGAGAAAAGCACCATCACGATGGTGCCAAATAAGCCGCCAATGGCAGAGAACACCAAGCCAGCGCCAAGGGCGATTTCTGCTTGGCCCTTGAGCGTCATTTGGTAGGCCTCGTCTGTATAAGCAGCTGAGGCAGGCGTACCTGGAATACGCAGCAGCGCACCAGGAATATCGCCAGAGAAAATCGCCATCGCCGTGGCAGTGACGATTGCAGCAATCGCAGGCACTGGCGGCATGAAGAAGGTAATGGGCACCAATAAGGCCGTGGCCATCGTGGCACTCAGGCCTGGGATAGCGCCTACAAAAAGTCCGAATAAGGCCGAACACAAGATGACCAGCAATACATACGGGTCAAACACCAGCCAAAAGGCTTGCAACAAAACAGCAGTGGTCATTGTTTTCTTTCTTTACCACTGAATGGGCATCAAAAGACCCCACGGCAGAGGAACGCGTAGTCCCTTATAAAAAATAAAATGCACTATCAATGTGACGATGATGGCAATAGGAAGAATACTCTTCGCTCGCACTTCGAGTGCGGCAAACATCACCGCCAAAAGTATGGTTCCACAAATAATGAAGCCTAAGTAATCTGACAAGTAAATATAGAAAAACAAGCAGCCAACGGTAACTAAGAAGTTACGCAGGTGAAACCAAGATTTCACCCAACCGCCAATGACCACCCAATCCTCATGCTTCTTGGCTTTGAGTCCTTTGCGTATGAGAAGAACAGAAC
>JBAXNJ010000286.1:0-2801 GCA_037133815.1 Betaproteobacteria bacterium | reverse complement strand
CATTTGAGCGCAGAGAACAAGCGCCAGTTGTGGGTTCCCGAAGGTTTTGCCCATGGCTTTGTGGTGTTGAGTGAGTCAGCAGAATTTTTATATAAAACCACTGACTACTACCACCCAGAACACGAGCGAAGTGTCTTGTGGTCAGACCCAGAATTAAAAATTGATTGGCCTTTTGACTTTGAACCCAAATTGGCTGCCAAGGATGCACAAGCCTCTTTGTTCAAAGATGCTGAAACTTTTGCCTGAACTAGTTCATTGCGCTAGTTCACCATCACCAACTTACCCATCACCCCGCGCGACCCCATTTCCGCATAAGCCGCTTTAAGTTCTGCCATAGGCATGGTTTTATGGATCACAGGTTTAATTTTTCCTTGCCCATACCACTTCGCTAACTCTTGCATCATGGCCGCATTCGCTGCGCTTTCACGGCGCGAGAAATCGCCCCAGAAAACACCCACGATAGACGCGCCTTTGAGCAAAGCCAAATTCCAAGGCAAGGCAGGAATAGGACCGGCCGCAAAGCCCACCACCAAATATCGCCCTCGCCATGCGATAGATCTGAATGCGGGTTCTGCATATTCGCCACCGACAGGGTCGTAAACCACATTGGGCCCTTTGCCATCGGTAAGTTCTTTCAAACGTTCGCGTAAATTATCTTTGCTGTAATTGATCGTTGCATCTGCGCCTTGCGCAGTGCACAGGTCGCATTTTTCTTGTGTAGAGGCGGCGGCAATCACGCGAGCACCTGAAGCTTTAGCAATCTGAATGGCAGCTGTCCCAACGCCACCAGCAGCGCCCAGAACCAAAACAGTTTCACCCGCTTTGAGTTGACCGCGGTCCAATAAAGCATGGTGCGAAGTGGCATAGGTCATGATGAATGCAGCGGCATCCACCGATCCAAAACCTGCTGGCAAAGGCATACACAATTTAGCGGGCGCCAGAGTGTGTGTTCCAAAACCACCGGTGCCACTCAGGCATGCCACCGCTTGGCCCACTTGTAAATTTGTGACGCCTTCGCCCACAGCTTCGATCACACCAGCATATTCAGAGCCGGGCACAAAGGGTAGGGGCGGTTTCATTTGGTATTTGTTTTGCACGATCAATAGATCGGGAAAATTCAAGCTTGCGGCTTCAATGCGAATACGCACTTCACCTGCTTTGGGTTCGGGTGTGGAGAGCGATTTCCAATTGAGGGCATCTACACCGATAGGGTTTTCACAAAGCCATGCTTGCACAAAAGTCTCCTTTAAATATTTATGGCGATGATAGGGGATTTGTAACTGGTGCTAGAAGTGTCACGGGCTAACCCTACAATCAAATATCACTGAAAGTTTGCATGAATATTCTGATTTCTAACGACGATGGCTACCAAGCCGCTGGCATCGTTGCTCTGTATGAAGCCCTGAAAGATTTAGGGCGCGTGGAGGTAGTAGCACCAGAGATAAACAATAGCGCTAAATCTAATGCGCTGACCCTACATTCGCCTTTGTATGTGCATCAATCTAGCAATGGTTTTCGTTATATCAATGGCACGCCGGCAGACTGTGTGCATATCGCATTGACTGGACTGTTGGGATACAAGCCTGATTTGGTGGTCTCTGGCATCAACAATGGCGCCAATATGGGCGATGACACAATTTATTCGGGCACGGTGGGCGCTGCTATGGAAGGCTATTTGTTTGGCATTTCAGCGATTGCGTTTTCGCAAGTAGAAAAAGGATGGGCACACATTGATGCAGCGGCCGCTAAAGCCCGTGCCTTGGTGCAAGATGTGATGGCCAATGGACTTGTTGGAGGCGCCCCTTGGTTGTTGAATATGAATATTCCTAACAAACCATTGGACCAAATAAAACCATTAAAAGTTACACGATTAGGCCGGCGTCACGCTGCAGAGCGCGTGATCACCCAAACCAGCCCACGGGGTGACACCATGTATTGGATTGGCAGCGCTGGCCCAGCGAAAGACGATAGCGAAGGTACTGATTTTCACGCAACTTTTGAAGGCCACTGCTCAGCCACGCCCTTACAAGTAGATTTAACCGAACACGACAGCCTTGCAACATGGGGGCAGCGTTTGAACGGAC
Source organism: Betaproteobacteria bacterium (assembly GCA_037133815.1). GTDB lineage: Bacteria > Pseudomonadota > Gammaproteobacteria > Burkholderiales > Burkholderiaceae_C > Limnohabitans. The sequence goes on along the minus strand of JBAXNJ010000286.1, from coordinate 717 downwards.
GCCTCGCATGAAAGAGCGGCCGAGTTTCCCTGCCAAACTCGATACGGGTAGTAAACCAACCAAGCCCAAAACGGCACCTACCAATACTGCTACCGGTTTTGGATTAGATTCTTCTACCGTGCGCGCGCGCATGGTACAAAAATTAGCGCAACAAGGTATTGAAGACACAGGTGTGCTGGATGCTATGGGCTTCATAGAGCGACATCGCTTTGTTGACAGTGCATTAGCCAACCAAGCGTATGAAGATACGAGTTTGCCCATTGGCTTAGGTCAAACTATTTCTAAACCCAATGTGGTGGCGCGCATGATTGCTTTGCTGAGAGAAGCGCCAGGCGTGCAAGGGCAAATAATGGGGCGTATTTTGGAGATCGGCACGGGGTGCGGTTACCAAGCAGCGGTGTTATCTTTGGTGGCGCGTGAGGTCTACAGCATTGAGCGCTTGCGTGGATTGCACGACAAGGCAAGAGAAAACTTAAGACCCTTGCGCCTACCCAATGTGCATATGATTTTTGGTGATGGCATGTTGGGATATGCCAAAGGGGCTCCTTACAGCGCCATCATTGCAGCTGCTGGTGGGGAAGCGATTCCACAAAATTGGATAGACCAACTTGCCGTGGGGGGACGCATTGTGGCGCCTATGCAAGATGCATTTGGGCAACAGGCCTTGGTAGTGATCGACAAGACTGCGCAAGGATTGAAACAAGTCTTGCTTGAGCC
>JBAXNJ010000285.1:0-2806 GCA_037133815.1 Betaproteobacteria bacterium | reverse complement strand
TTCGATGCCGTTAAGGTGGATTGCACCGGTGCAATCCACCTTAACGGCATCGAATTACCTTCCTTAAAAACACAACCCAATTTGCCATTGACACCCGCGGATGTGGCCAATTGGGTCAATGGTGCATCGACTATTGATATCACCGAGCCCACCTTCAGCGGTCTTGGATTAAAACTAGGCGGCGTGGCTTTGAGTGTACAAAACCTCAACCCCACACCTGATGATCTCGATACGCTTGCAGGCGATTTGCAAGCCAGCTTACGTTTGGCGGATGGAACAAATTACATATCTGTAAGTGTGGATAGCAATGGAACAGATTTGCATATCAAAGACGCGCTTGGCCGCTCTTTGAGCGATATTGTTTTAACCCCTAAAACTGGCCTTAGCTCAGGCGGTAATTTCTTAGTTGCCAACAGTTTGACTTCTAGAACGAATGTTCGAGCATTGGCCTATAACGATATTCGAGTTCCCTCACAGCAACTAGACTACAAACGGCCCTTACGTATCAACGACCAGTTGGTACCAGCGGGCTACAAAGACGTTACTTCGTTAGTTGCTGCAATCAACGGTACCAATGCAATTGGTGTTGTTGCCAGTGTGCAGCAAGGCGATTTAGTAATTAGCGCAGTGCCAACTGGCGTTTCCATCAAAATCAACCCAACACCTACCGTCAACGGTGACGGTAATGCGCTGGGAGTTGCTCCCATCACCTACAACGGCCAAGTACGCATGACGCAAATCGTGCGCGAATTAAGTATTCCTAGCACCAATGTGGACTTCAATAAACAACTCGAGATCAATGGCGTTGCCATCGATATGGTGGGCATTACAAGTGTTCAACAATTAGCAGAAAAAATCAATGATCCCACGCTCAGCCCCAGCCCTGGCATCAAAGCTTTTATTGGTTTTTATGGAGACTTGGTACTCTCCACAATCGACTTATCGGGTGAAGCGACGATTTCTGTAGGGCCTCGCAAAAATCCTGACGGAACATATGAGCAAAATACCCTTGGTTTAGAGCCGATTGATTACACCGTCGAAGAACGTCTGAAGCTACAACTCGCCAACGACCCTGCTAACTCGTCCATTCGATTCTCTTTTGGTACCTATGGGGACCCGCCTAAAACCGGCTCACCTTTTGACTTGGCGAATGCAGGATTACGAACCGGTGCTTTTATAAAGGAAGGTTCCAAAGACGACTTATTGGTTTTTATCACAGGACAGGGAAAGGCAAGTGTTGCTTCGAGCTACGAGGGTAAGCCTTTAAACATGCGGGATAACTTGCGCGCGCAGTCGTTGGTGGTCAAGTTCACAGCAGCAGACCGCTACACCATCGTGGATGCCAAAACAAACACCCAACTTGCAGACCGTTTCTTTGACCCAACCCAGCTTGAGCCCATGATTAGCTTTCAGGGATTACAAATCAAGCTGAGTTTCTCTCCTAATATTGGGGACAGTTTTCAAGTCGACGGTAACCATGACGGTCTTGGTAACAACATCAATATGCTCGACATGGTTGATTTGGCAAAAAAACCCGTCATCTCAGGAAAAACATTAGCCAACACCTATATCGATCAGATAAACAACGTGGGTAACTTGGCCCAGCAAGCCACCATCACCCAGCAAGCCCTGACGGTGGTCAACGACCAAGCCGTGGCTGCGCGCGACAAAGTCTCTGGAGTCAACCTAGACGAAGAGGCCGCTTCATTGATTCGCTACCAGCAAGCCTATCAGGCATCAGCAAAAGCGCTACAAATATCAGGCACCTTGTTTGATGCCATTGTTCAAATCCGTTGATAGAGGCATTGCATTATGAAAATCTCAACCACCCTCTACTTTGACCGCGCAAACCAGCAGCTAGGTAATGTGCAAGGAGAGCTTGCAAAAACGCAGGAACAACTCTCAACCGGAAAACAAATTGTGAAACCCAGTGACTCGCCAGACAAGGCGTCATTGGTGACACGACTCGATTCTGAACTTGCACGGCAGACCAGTTACCGAAACACATTGAAATCAGTCAATACACGCCTGGAAACAGAACAAACAGCACTCACTAACACCAGTGATGTGATGACGCGGGTTAAAGAATTGGCCATTCAAGCTGCCAGTGATAACTTGTCACCTGCTGACCGCCAATCCATTGCACTTGAAATTAGCTCACTCAAAGAGCAAGTTTTGAGCTTAGCCAATACCCAAGACACCAACGGAAACTATTTGTTTTCTGGAAGCCGGGTAGGTTCTCCAGCATTTGGCAAAGACGCCAAAGGTCAGGTGGTTTACTTAGGTGATGAATCACGAATGAAAGTAGCCGTAGGCGACAACCGCCGCATGAACCTCAACATGCCTGGCACAGATGCATTCGTGAAAGTGATTCGCGATGATGGCAAAGGCAATAAAGTAGGCGTGGGTTTTTTTAAAGCAATCGATGACTTAGCCAATGCCGTAAAAAACTCGGATCACGCTAATATGCAACGCGGTATCGCAGAAATGGACACCTTACAACAAGGTGTAAGTAACGCCGTTGCGCAAATTGGTACGGATATGAATGTAGTCGACATGCAAAACAACGTGCTGGATGAAGTTACCTTCCGACTCAAGATAACCAAATCTGACGCAGAAGATTTGGACTACACCTCAGCGATTACCAAAATGAACAAAGACCAACTGGCTTTGGAAGCTGCGCAAAGCAGTTTTGCGAAGATTTCTCAGTTGAGCTTGTTTAAATATATGAATTGATGCGCTTAAGTTTTAAGAAGTTGAACCGATTTACTAAAATACTTTATGGCTACTACAAATACAGTTGCTA
>JBAXNJ010000284.1:0-2811 GCA_037133815.1 Betaproteobacteria bacterium | reverse complement strand
ATCTAAAGCATTTTCAGCAGGTGCAGGTAGTTGGGTGGCGCGAGGCGCTAACACGCGCCGCGCAGCAAAGGCTAAGTCCTCGTCTTCAATATGGCTGCGTGAATGCAAAGCGGCGTGGCAGCAAGCCACTCGCAATGCCAAGGTCGGGACGCGCAAGGAGTCAATGCCTAAGCCCTGAGCGGTACTGCAAACAGCCAATACTTGCTCGTCGGTCCATTGGATATGGGGCAATTTTTGTTTCATGCGTGCCAAGGCGTCGGGTGCAATTTGAATGCCCATCACGTCCAGCGCGTTGTCGTCTGTGTGGGTGTTCAGTGAGACGTCTGATACATCTGAAGGTGCGATGTCTTGCAGGTCAAACCACAAGCCTAAAAGATCGGTAAGTGCGGGGCTCATGGGTGGATCATCTGCCATGGATTCATCCAATGCCACCACCCCAAATTGCGTTCGAACCGAGGATTCTGTATGGTTGATTTTCAAAGGCGGCAATGACTGCGTGTCCATGGCTTGAGTCATGGGTGCTATCAACCCTGTTGGAAAGCGTTCCGCCATGCTGATGCAGACTAGACCAAGGTCTGCTTGTTGCAACAAACCCGTTTGCATCTGCAAAAGGCCGGATTGCAGCGTACGAGACAAATCAATGCCACCCAATAAGCGTTCTACATCGATATTACCGGGCAATTTGACGGTGTTGAGGCCCGTTTCAGAAAGGTGTCTTAACCAGAGTTCACGCACGGGCCCAAATGGAGCACGTAACCAAATGCCACCCCAGCCATGCGAGTCAATTTGCAGCAGTTGCAACGATGTCATGGCATCGTTCCACGTTTCAAGACCTTTCAAGTCATCTGCCATGCACAAGACTCAAGGGTTCAGAATATCTTGTAAGCATCTGTTGACGCGTTCACCTGAATCGGTATCGTCAAGCGGGTTGCGTCTCAGGCGATGGCGCAAGGCCAAAGGCGCGATGGTTTTGAGGTGTTCGGGCTTGACCTTCTTATTGCCTTGCATAGCCGCCAAAGCGCGCGTGGCCCGCAATAGCGTTAATTCAGCGCGTAAGCCATCGGTGCCAAGTTGCTGGCATAGCGTTGCACACAAGGTAAGCATGTCGTCGTCGACCACGACTGAGTCCAGTAGTTTGCGGGCTTTGACAATACGTTTTTGAAGTTTGTCACTCTCGTTTTGCCATTGGGCTTTATAGGCATCAGGGTCTTTGTCAAATGCGTCTCGTCGCTTGATCACTTCCACACGCAGCGCCACATCTTGGGGCGTTTTCACTTGTACCGATAAGCCAAAACGGTCCAGCAGTTGGGGGCGAAGTTCTCCTTCTTCGGGGTTGCCGCTACCCACCAAAACGAAACGAGCAGGATGTCGAATGCTCAATCCCTCTCGCTCGACCAGATTTTCGCCAGAGGCCGCAACGTCAATTAACAGATCGACCAAATGGTCGTCCAATAAATTCACTTCGTCGATGTACAAAAAACCGCGGTGTGCTTGGGCCAGCAATCCTGGTGAAAATTCCTTGACGCCTTGCGACAACGCTTTTTCTAAATCGAGCGCACCCACAATGCGGTCTTCTGTGGCGCCCAATGGCAAGTCCACCACACTCACTGGTCTACGTTCTTTAGGTAACTTGATCGTTTGACCAGCATTCAATTTCTTGTGCGACTGACATACGGGACAAGCTTGGGCTGGTTTTGTGGGGTCACATTTATAAGGACATCCCTTGACCACTTGAATGGGGGGTAGTAAGTCAGCCAAAGCTCTGACGGCGGTTGATTTGCCGGTGCCCCTATCTCCTAAGACCAAAACTCCGCCAACGGAGGGGTCAATGGCGACAACTTGAATGGCCAACGTCATTTCGTCTTGACCGACGATGGCTGCAAAAGGAAACGTGGTTGCCATAACTGATTTTTATTAGTCCGATGAGTTCAGAGATGCGATCATCCAAAAGAGCCGGCAAACTGTCAAGTTAAATTTACACTTCAAACTTTATAGCGCCGCCTTAAGGTATAAGCAGCGTAGATTTTAGTTAATAAATCCAACTAAAGAGCTATTAAATATAGGGAAAACCTTAGTTTTCCAGGTGTTGTCACTAAAAATATGCTCAAAAGTGTCAATTTAACTTGACGTTTTTTTTAAACCCGCTAAATTAAAGCTTGGTCAACCCTTGATTCAAGCCAACATGGACACTTTATTAGAGCGGATTCAATCTCCATCTCATTTGAGAGAGCTATCGCGTGAAAGTCTTCAAGGGCTAGCCAATGATCTGCGCGAGCGTTTGATTGAAACAGTTGCGCAAACGGGTGGGCACTTCAGTTCCAATTTGGGAACCGTTGAATTGACCATAGCGCTTCACTACGTTTTTAATACGCCTGAAGATCGACTTGTATGGGATGTCGGTCACCAGACTTATGCGCACAAAATTTTGACGGGAAGAAACTCGCGCATGGGCAGTATTCGGCAAAAAGGGGGATTGAGTGGTTTTCCGCGTAGAGAGGAAAGTATCTATGACGCGTTTGGAACCGCGCATTCTTCGACCAGCATTTCTGCGGCTTTGGGAATGGCAAAGGCCGCCCAAATCACGGGCAGTCAGCGTAAGGCCGTTGCGATCATTGGTGATGGTGCTTTGACCGCTGGTATGGCCTATGAGGCTTTGAACAATGCTGGTGCAAGCAATTGCGACTTATTGGTGATCTTGAATGACAACGACATGTCTATCAGTCCACCAGTCGGTGCCTTGAACCAATACTTGGCAGAGTTGATGTCTGGGCGTTTTTATGCGCAGGCTAAAAAATTAGGCGAGCAGATGCT
>JBAXNJ010000283.1:0-2813 GCA_037133815.1 Betaproteobacteria bacterium | reverse complement strand
GAATCAAACTCAAAGGGTAACTTCCTGCATCTAGTAAAGCACCACCACCTAATTCAGGTTTCATGCGGATATTCGTTTCTGGGTTACCCACGGTGAATCCAAAACATGCGTGCACGCTTCGGACATGGCCAATGCCAAAACCGTCTGTCGCGGTAAGTTGCTTTACCAAGTCACCTGTCTGGGGTTGAAACCAATAGGGATAAGACTCCAGCAACATCACACCATTTGCACGAGCAGCATTGAACATGCTTCTCGCTTCAGCAAGGCTCAAGGCTAAAGGTTTTTCGCATAAAACATGTTTACCCGCTTGCAAAGCTTTTATAGCCCACTCAGCGTGCATGCTGTTGGGCAGGGGTAAGTAAATAGCATCTAGTTGCGGATCCGCCAACATGTCTTCGTAACTTCCCATCGTACGAGCGATGCCAAATTGGTTTGCAAATTCTTTCGCTTTGGAAAGTTGCCTGCTTGCCACTGCATCTATTTGTACGAAAGGGCTACCTAAAACATCTCGTACGAACTGTTTGGCGATATTGGCGCTACTTAAGATGCCAATACGTAGGGGTCTAGATTGGGTTGAAGGCATGGTCTTGTCTCTATGTTTTTTTGAAAAATATTCCATTAATCTCTATGTACGATTTTTCCACCGACCATAGTCAAGGTCGAATGGATTCGACCAATTTGATCCAATGGAACCGTCAAATAATCATCAGTTAGCACGGCTATATCCGCCCACTTACCAACTTCAAGGCTGCCACGATTTGCTTCATCATGCGCTAACCATGCGCTACCTAATGTATACATTTGGAGTGCTTGTAAGCGCGTAGGAATTTCTTCCGTTCCCCGAAGTTTTTTGCCAGATGCAGATTTACCATCTAACATCCATCGCAGTGCAATGAATGGGTTGTAGTCAGCAACTCTATGTGCATCTGTACCGGCGCCAATATGTAAACCCATTTTGAGGGCTGTATTGATTGGAGGCATACGTTCTAGGACTTTTTCACCATGCTTGTGTAGCGTTTTATCTCCATCCAAGTACATGGCGTCTTGCATAGCCCAACCGACACCTAACGCTTTCATGCGTTCAAAGGTTGAAGCTGTGCCGTTGTTAAGGTGGGCAATCGACCAACGTAGCTTGGCAATTGGGAACTCTTGATTTACTTTTTCAAGTACTTGAAGTAACGAATCTGCGGATGCGTTTTCCTGCCAATGCTGGGTGAGTGTTAAGCCATTTTGTGCAGCCCATCGCGCTACTTGGTAGAACTTTTCCTGGTCATTTGGCGTCGCTTTGTCATTGTTGTACATGCTAAAAGTCACGCGCTCGCCTATTCCATTGAAGCGCAACATGTGATCACCAAATCCCATTGGCAGTAACTGCGTTAGTTCTTTAAATTCTTCGAACTCTTTATCTTTTTTTTGCGCAAAGTAGCTGTAATTCACACGAACAGTTAATTGTTTGTTTTTCCAGACTTGAAATAAAGGGGCATATTCTGTGGGAGACATATTGAATCCACCTGGATCTATGATCCCTGTAACACCAACCCGATTGAGTTCATTAAAGAATTTGGTCGTACCAATTACCTTTTGTTCGAAGCTTGGCTTTGGTAATTTGTCAAATAAAGGAACAACGCCGCCAGCAATTGCGCCCGTAGGCTTCCCAGCCTCATCGCGAATAAATTTGCCCCCAGCGGGAAGGTCAGCTTCGTTTTGAATATTTAAAGCTTGATACGCAAGTGGCGTGAGCATGACCCATTCATACATCCATTGCACATAAATCGGATTATTTGGAGCGGCTTGTAAAAGTTCAGCTTGGGTGGGCCTGCGCCCTTCTTTGAACTGCTCTTCAGTCCATCCTCCCGCGACGATTAACCATTCTCCAGGTTTTGCGCGCGAAGCAGCCTGTTTGACTTTATCTAAAGCTGCATCAATGGTTGAGAGACCGAACCAATGTACTTCGGTGCTGTAACTCAGCGCTGCACGAATACCATGCATGTGTGAGTCAATCAAACCAGGTATGACACTTTTTCCTTTGAGATCTAAGACCTCGGTTTGTGAACCAATCAATTTTTTAATCGAATTAGTTTTTCCAACTGCAACAATACGTCCTTGACGAACTGCAAGTGCTTGGTGGATTGAGCCTTTGTCATCGACCGATATTATTTTTCCATTAATCAAAACGGTATCTGCGGGTTGTGCATAGGCAGTACCTATCACTAAATTTAAGATGGATATAGCGATTAATGTATTTAATTTCATAGGGTCTCCAGTTATATTGATTGTTTTCAGGGCGCAAAAAAATAGTCAACGATTTTTGATATTTGTCCCAGCATCATTTCTCTGCCGCGAACTACCTCGCATCCGCAGTTAACGGCTAGAGTTAGCAAAGGGGTGTTTTCAGGCATCACGATAGCGTCAAAAACGACTAATCCTTTTTTTAATGTTTCAACGGCCAAGGGCAATCGAGAGTCGCTCAGCATACCTACTGGGGACGCGTTGAACAAGATATCAATTCCATCAGCGTGAGGCGCTACAACTTCAACCAATGTATGCGGGCTGATAGTGGTAATCATCCCAACCATACGCGCAGTCGTTTGGGAGTTGATGTCATAAAGTCGCATAAGACTTGGCTTTTGATGCGCCAAAGCGACGCAAATTGCCGATCCAGCTCCACCCAGGCCTATCAGTTGAAGTCGTTTGTCTTGTATGGGTATGCCACGTCTTATGAAGGCTTCTACGCAACCCACACCATCAAATATCTCGCCGCTCCAATCACCATTGCTATGTTTTTTGAGTGCATTGATCGCGCCAATTTGTGC
>JBAXNJ010000282.1:0-2813 GCA_037133815.1 Betaproteobacteria bacterium | reverse complement strand
CTTGCAACGCAAGGCAACGGCATGCGTGGTCTAAATGCCCGCTTAGTGGCAAATTCTCCATTGCATGTCCGCCATATTGAGAATCTTGGAAATATGGCCAAGCAAGGATTGTTTGTTTACAAAGGACGCAACAACACAGCTGAATCTACTTTTGTATCAGGCGAGTGCGCCATGATCACGACATCGTCAGGCTTTTATGGCAATGTAGCCAAAAATGCGAAATTCAGTTTTGGTCTGTCTACTTTGCCTTATTACCCCGACGTCCCTGGTGCTCCGCAAAACACAGTCATTGGGGGTGCTAGCCTTTGGGTTATGTCTGGCAAGAAGGCAGAGGAATACAAAGGCATAGCTACCTTCTTTAACTATTTATCCAACCCAGAAGTGCAGTCGGCTAGTCATAAGCGTACAGGCTATTTACCCATTACTTTGGCGGCATTTAAATTGACTGAGCAATCGGGGTTTTACAAACAAAATCCTGGAACCGATACAGCCGTCAACCAAATGATCCGCAAGACGACGGATAAATCACGTGGTATTCGCTTGGGTAATTATGTTCAGATTCGTTCGATTGAAGACGAAGAACTGGAGCAAGTGTGGGCAGGCAAGAAAACAGCCAAAGAGGCGCTAGATGCCATCATCAAACGAGGTAATGAATTATTGGAACGATTTGAGAAAGCCAATAGCGCCAAAAATTAATCTACCCACCATTCAATTTGTTCAACTTCGAATCACAACACCAATATTTTGGCCGCAGATAAACGCATCGTCTTTCGATCCAGTTGGTTACCGTGGGTTTTGTTAACACCGCAATTGGTGGTGATTAGTGTGTTCTTCTTCTGGCCAGCAGGCCAAGCGTTGGTTCAATCATTGCAGCAGTCAGATGCCTTTGGGATGTCGGTGGTTTGGGTAGGTTTAGAGAATTTTGAAAACCTGTACAACGATGAAAGCTATGCCGAATCGTTTTTGACGACTGGCATTTTTTCATTGTGGGTAGCGGTGCTGGGCATCAGTATTTCTTTGGTGCTGGCCTACTTCGCCGACCGTGTTGTCAGGGGCGCACTTATTTATCGCACCTTGTTGATTTGGCCTTATGCCGTAGCCCCTGCTGTAGCAGGAGTAGTTTGGCTTTTTTTGTTCTCACCCAGTATTGGTGTAGTTTCGTATGCGCTCAATGCGATGGGTTTCGAGTGGAACGCGCTTCTCAATAGCCGTGATGCGATGGCCTTGATTGTCATGGCGGCTGTGTGGAAACAACTCTCTTATAACTTTCTGTTTTTCTTGGCGGGCCTGCAAAGCATTCCTAAATCGCTCATAGAGGCGGCTGCGATAGATGGTGCTGGAGCTTGGAGACGTTTTTGGACGATTCAGTTTCCATTGCTTTCACCCACAAGTTTCTTCCTGTTAGTGATCAATGTGGTGTATGCCTTTTTTGATACGTTTGGCATAGTCGACGCTGCTACCAAAGGCGGACCGGGTAAAGATACAGCCATTTTGGTTTACAAGGTTTACTTTGATGGATTCAAGGCATTGGATTTGGGAGGCTCTGCAGCGCAATCTGTGGTGCTGATGGTTATTGTTGTAGCGCTCACCGTAGTGCAGTTTCGCTTTATCGAAAAGAAAGTGAACTACTAAACATGATCGAGCGTAATCGTTTTTTGGATTGGATCTCGCATGGCGTTTTGCTACTAGGCGTGGCTGTGGTGGCTTTTCCTGTCTATGTAACCTTTGTGGCCTCCACCCACACCATGCAAGAAGTAGTGCAAGTGCCTATGCCCTTGCTACCCGGCGAACATTTTTTAGAGAATTACACAAGCGCTTTGCTTGGCGATAGAAACGGTTCGGGCTCAACCGCCTCGGTGGCGCGCATGATGGGTGTGAGTTTGGTATGTGCATTACTGATTGCATTTGGAAAGATTGCTATATCGTTGCTATCAGCATTCGCGATTGTGTATTTCAAGTTTCCATTTCGCATGACTGTTTTTTGGATGATTTTTGTCACTTTGATGCTTCCAGTCGAAGTGCGAATTGGTCCTACTTACAAGGTCGTGTCTGATTTGGGCATGCTAAATAGTTTTGCTGGATTGACTTTGCCTTTGATTGCCTCTGCTACTGCTACTTTTTTGTTCAGACAGTTTTTTATGACCGTCCCTGACGAGTTGGTAGAGGCTGCACGCATAGATGGTGCTGGGCCTATGCGATTTTTCAAAGATGTACTGGTGCCTTTATCTGTCACGAGTATGGCGGCTTTATTCGTGATTCAGTTTATTTATGGATGGAACCAATATCTTTGGCCCTTATTGGTCACAACAAATGAAAACATGTACCCCGTGGTTATTGGTATCAAGCGCATGATTTCTGGGGGTGACGCTCAAACGGAGTGGAATATTGTGATGGCGACCGCCATGCTCGCCATGATTCCACCTGCCATGGTGGTGATAGGTATGCAAAAGTGGTTTGTCAAGGGCTTGGTGGATACCGAGAAATAAGTATGGCTGGTATAGAACTCAAAAACTTAGTTAAAAGATATGGTTTGGGTGCGCGTGCAGTTCAGGTTCTGCATGGCGTGAGTGCCGAGATCCATGATGGTGAATTCGTAGTGATAGTTGGGCCCTCAGGTTGTGGGAAGTCGACTCTTTTGCGCATGGTGGCCGGGCTAGAAGACATTACTGAAGGTGATATTCGAATCGGCAACAAAATAGTCAATAACTTGGAGCCAGCAGAACGCGATATCGCCATGGTGTTCCAAAACTATGCGCTTTATCCACACATGAGTGTTTTTGACAATATGGCGTATGGTTTAAAAATCGCCAAAG
>JBAXNJ010000281.1:0-2816 GCA_037133815.1 Betaproteobacteria bacterium | reverse complement strand
GCCTCGGCTACCAAAGCGATGCGGTTGTAGCCTTGAAGGGCCAGTTGGTTAAATTCAGATTCAGTCATGAAAGAGGCTTATTTATAAAAGTCGGGCGTCAAAACACCATGAAATGCGAAAGTCAGACTTTCGAATTTCATGGTAAAACCACTCGCATTTGGTCAATCACCGCCTTGTAATCAGGCTGACCAAAAATCGCGCTGCCCGCCACAAACGTGTCTGCGCCAGCATCTGCGACGCGTCGGATGTTGTCTACTTTGATGCCTCCGTCAACTTCCAGTCGAATATCGCGACCGCTGGAGTCAATCAGTTTGCGAACTTTTTCAATTTTGCGCAACGCTGAGTCGATAAAGCTCTGACCACCAAAACCTGGGTTCACGCTCATGATGAGGATGAGGTCGATATCGTCGATCGTCCACTCCAACACATCGAGCGGCTCGGCGGGGTTGAACACCAAGCCCGCTTTCACCCCATGGCTTTTGATAGCTTGGATGCTGCGGTGCACATGGTCGCTGGCATCTGGGTGAAAACTGATTAAGTCGGCGCCGGCATGGGCGAATGCTGCGGCTAAGGCATCGACGGGCGAAACCATCAAATGCACATCGATTGGCACCGATTGGCCCGAAGCGGTTTTGGCATGGGGCTTCAAGGCTTGGCAGACCATCGGCCCAAAGGTCAGGTTGGGCACATAGTGGTTATCCATCACGTCAAAGTGGATCCAGTCAGCACCTGCAGCGATGACCTTGTGTACTTCTTCGCCCAAACGGGCGAAGTCGGCAGACAAAATGGAAGGGGCGATACGAAAGGTAGATTGGGCGCGTGTCATGGAAGGATTATTTCACCTCCGCCATTACCCTTATTCGTAGCGCCTTGGGCTTGCGTCAAAATCAGTCCCATGCACCGTTACTCTTTTCAAGTCGAAGTCCACCCCCAATACCTGCCCGAGCAGTCTGACCCAGACGCATCGCTCTATGTATTTGCGTACACCATCACCATCACAAACACCGGCACCATCCCCGCGCAGCTGGTCTCGCGCACCTGGAACGTGAATGATGCCGACGGCCTACACGAAAAAATTCGTGGCTTAGGCGTGGTCGGCCACCAGCCGCTGCTCAAACCCGGCGAGCAGTTTGAATACACCAGCGGCACCCGCCTACGCACACCCACCGGCACCATGCATGGCAGTTATTTTTGTGTTGCCGAAGATGGTGAAAAGTTTGACGTCGATATCCCAATGTTTGTGCTCGACGCTTTGAGCAACGACCCATCCAAACGTAATTTGCACTAAGCCATGGGCGAATTCGACCTGATCGCGCGGTACTTCAAGCGCCCCACACAACGTGCGGTGCTCGGTGTAGGCGACGATTGCGCCTTGCTGGCGCCAACCCCCGGCATGCATATGGCGATGTCAAGCGATATGTTGGTGGAGGGCCGCCATTTCGTCAGCACAGTAGAGCCCGCACGCCTAGGCCACAAAGCACTCGCCGTGAATTTGAGCGACCTAGCCGCCTGCGGTGCCGAGCCCACCGCCTTTACGCTAGCCTTATCGCTCCCGCGCATAGATGAAGCGTGGCTAGAGGGTTTTTCCACAGGACTTTTGCAACTGGCAAACGACCATGGTTGCGAGTTAGTGGGAGGCGATACAACGCAAGGTCCTTTGAATATTTGCATCACCGCTTTTGGCGAAGTACCTCCAGGTGATGCATTGCTCAGGCAAAACGCACAAGCAGGTGACGACATCTATGTGAGCGGCACAGTAGGTGACGCGCGATTAGCGCTAGAAGTATTTCGTGGCACACAATTTTTAGATGCAAAAGCTTTTGAAGCAGTGCGTACGCGGATGGAAATGCCAACACCGCGTATTGCATTAGGCATAGCATTGCGCGCCATTGCGAACGCAGCGATTGATGTGAGCGACGGTTTGCTAGGTGATTTAGGCCACATCTTGCAGCGCTCACAAGTGGGCGCGCAAATCGACACCACATGGCTTCAACACAGCAACACATTCGGCGAAGACGCGCAAGCAGCTGGCATCAGCCCATTCCTGTCGCAACTGCCTTGGAACAAACGCATCGATTTCGCGCTGGCTGGTGGCGATGACTACGAACTGTGTTTCACCGCTCCTGTGCACCAGCGAGAAATGGTGCATGCGGCCGCTTGGGAAAGTAATACACCTGTGACACGTATCGGTCGTATTACAGAGGCGCAAGGCTTGGTTGTTTTGGATCCTGAAGGCCAACCGATCACGCGACGCTTTGCTTCGTTTGACCATTTCGCTTGACGACAAAGCACTGCCTCTACCAACAAAATCAAGCTCCCATGTTGAACCAACAATTTCTAAAAGCCCATCCAGCGCATCTCATAGCGCTTGGTTTTGGCGCGGGCTTAAGTCGCTTAGGCGCCGGAACGGTTGGAACTCTTTGGGCATGGGCTTCATTTTTGGTGCTACAGCTATGGCTCTCACCTATGGAAATAGGTTTGCTCATTGGCGCATCTACGCTGATTGGCTGGTGGGCCTGCACCGTCACCGCAAAGCATTTGGGAGTGGCCGATCCTGGCGCCATTGTGTGGGACGAAATCGTCGCGTTTTGGTTGGTCTTGTGGCTAATCACACCATGCGGCTGGCTTGCGCAGTTCGCAGCCTTTGTGTCATTTCGCTATTTCGACATCGCCAAACCCGGCCCTGTGCGTTGGGCTGACCAAGCGTTCAAAGGCTTCGGCTGGCGTGGCGGTTGGGGCATATTGTTTGACGACTTTGTCGCCGCCTTTTGCACTTTGTTGGTCATCGCTTTATGGAGAGTCATATGACAGACACC
>JBAXNJ010000280.1:0-2839 GCA_037133815.1 Betaproteobacteria bacterium | reverse complement strand
GAAATGGTCTCTAGCGCTTACCAAGTGCCACTTGTTGGCGCCTTCGTGCCCTTGACCTTTGGTTTGTATTGGAAGAGGGCCTCGACCCAAGGCGCGATTGCAGCGATTGTTCTAGGCCTCTCAGTTTGGGTGGTGTTGTTATTCACTCCTTTGGGCGAGGAGTTTCCTGCGCAATTGGCTGGCTTGGTGGCAAGTTTGTTCGGTATGGTTGTAGGTTCTTTGGCGCCACAATTTATAAACAACACGCACGCTGGCCACCATAAGCTCTCTGGGACTTGAAATCAGGCTGTCGACCTATAATTGACGGTTTTACGTACCGTCTACCATGCCTATTTACGCTTACAAATGCAGCGCCTGCGGCCATGCCAAAGACGTTTTGCAAAAAATCTCAGACGATTTGCTCACCGATTGCCCAGCGTGCCATGCGGCAACCTTCACGAAGCAACTAACAGCTGCTGGCTTCCAGCTCAAAGGCTCTGGTTGGTACGCGACAGATTTTAAGGGTGGCCCTCCTAATGCCCCCGCTCCTGCAGCGGCTGAGAGTGGTGCTCCAGCCTCCGGTGCATCTTCATCGGGTGATGCCTCTGGTGGCGGTTCTTCAGGCGATACCTCTGGTGGAGCTGCTGCTTCTAAGAGCGAGGGCACAAATGCAGTTGCCTCATCTCCGGTCCCTGCTTCAACCTCAAATTCAAATTCAACCACCAGCGCTGCCTCTTGCGGCGCTTCTTGCGCTTGTCACTGATGCCATTTAAAAAATACCTTTTCGCCGGCTTGTTGGTATGGACGCCGTTGGCCATCACCTTGTGGGTCCTAACGTGGTTAGTAGGCGTTATGGATGGCATTTTCATCGGTGCTGTATCCAGCTTCAGTCCGCTGGTGTCGTCCGAAACTGTCACCATATTGCGTCATATGCCCGGCCTAGGTGTTGTCATTGTGTTTCTAGGTTTGTTAATTTCTGGTGCATTAGTTTCTAACGTTGCAGGACGTTGGTGGATGCGTCAATTAAATAAAATCTTCACGCGCATTCCTGTTTTTAAGACGGTCTACACCAGCGTTAAAAAAGTCTCTGATACTTTGTTCTCTAGCAACGGCACGGCATTTCGACAAGCCTTGTTGGTCCAGTACCCACATGCGGGCAGTTGGACGATTGGCTTTCAGTCGGGCGTTGCTAGCGGTGAGGTGGCCTCTAAGTTAGGGGACGACTACATCAGCGTCTACGTGCCCACTACACCCAACCCGACGAGTGGCTTCTTTTTATTGATGCAACGTAAAGACGTGATCGAGCTCGAGTTGAGCGTCGACGAGGCATTGACCTACGTCATTTCTATGGGCGCAGTGGCGCCCTCCAGCACTCCAAAGATTGAAGAAAAGAGAAACTAACAATGGCTATGCGTTCCCATTACTGTGGTCTGGTGACCGAAGCTCTCAACGGGCAAAACGTCGAGTTATGTGGCTGGGTGAACCGTCGCCGCGACCATGGTGGTGTGATCTTCATTGACCTGCGTGACCGTGAAGGCCAGTGCCAAGTGGTGTGTGACCCCGACCGCGCAGAGATGTTCAAGATAGCCGAAGACGTGCGCAATGAGTTCTGCGTGCAGATCAAAGGCCTAGTGCGTTTTCGGCCTGAGGGCACGACCAACGACGGCATGAAGAGCGGCAAGATTGAGGTGCTGTGTCATGAACTCATCGTGCTCAATGAATCTGTCACACCTCCATTCCAAATTGACGACGAGCATTTGTCTGAGACAACGCGCCTGACGCATCGCGTGTTAGACCTGCGCCGTCCTTATATGCAAAACAACCTCATGCTGCGCTACCGCGTGTCTATGGAAGTACGTAAGTTTTTAGACGCCAATGGTTTTGTAGACATAGAGACACCGATGCTCACCAAGAGTACGCCTGAGGGTGCGCGAGACTATCTCGTGCCTAGTCGCGTGCATGACGGCCAGTTCTTTGCGCTGCCGCAGTCGCCTCAGTTGTTTAAGCAGTTGTTGATGGTCGCGGGTTTTGACCGTTACTACCAAATCACCAAATGTTTCCGCGACGAAGACTTGCGTGCCGACCGCCAACCCGAATTCACGCAGATAGATATTGAAACGTCCTTCATGACCGAAGAAGAGATACGTGAACTCTTTCAAGGCATGATCAAAACGGTTTTCCGTAATGCGATTGGTGTGGACTTGGGCGTATTCCCCGTCATGACTTACCAAGACGCGATGTTCAAGTACGGCTCTGACAAGCCAGACCTGCGTGTGAAGATGGAGTTCACGGAAGTGACTAAGGTCATGCAAGACGTGGACTTCAAGGTTTTCTCTGGTGCAGCGCAAATGAAAGGTGGCCGTGTGGTTGCATTACGCGTTCCTGGTGGTGCGCGTGAAGAAGGTGGTTTGAGCCGAGGCGAGATCGATGCCTACACCGAGTTTGTGAAGATTTATGGCGCCAAAGGCTTGGCATACATCAAGGTCAACGACGTAGCGAAAGGCCGTGACGGTTTGCAAAGCCCGATCGTCAAAAACTTGCACGACGGTGCTATTGCCGAAGTGATTGCACGCACCGGAGCGAAAGACGGCGACTTGATTTTCTTTGGCGCAGACAAAGCCAAAGTTGTGAACGATGCGATTGGCGCATTACGCGTCAAGATTGGTCATAGCGAATTCGGTCGTAAAAACGGTTTTTTCGAAGACCGTTGGGCGCCACTGTGGGTGGTTGATTTTCCGATGTTTGAATTCGACGAAGAGTCAGAGCGCTACACCGCTGTGCACCACCCGTTCACTGCACCCAAGGACGGGCACGAAGACTGGATGGTTACAGCGCCTGAGAAATGCATATCCAAAGGCTA
>JBAXNJ010000279.1:0-2842 GCA_037133815.1 Betaproteobacteria bacterium | reverse complement strand
GTATGGCGTTCGCCATTGGAATAGCCATTACTGCGATGGCGGGTGGTTTGCTGGCTACTAACTATCCCTTCCATCCCTTTGTGGGTCTGGAGTATGTGATCGTGATGTATGCCGGCGTGGTGCTGGGAGGGATGGGTAGCATCATTGGCGCATTCTGGGGGGGGCTCACCATTGGGTTGGTTCAACAACTCTCGACTCTGGTCTTGCCGACACAGTTACAAAACACGGCTATTTTTGTGGTGTTTTTGCTGATCATCTTCTTCCGACCACAAGGATTTTTTGGTAAAAACGCGGAGCGTACCTGAGTATGAAAGACAGACACTCTCTTCAAACGATGCTGGGTTTTGTTGCGGTCTACGCGCTCCTTGCGACTTTCACCACCGACGGGTATTACCAGCTCATTCTCACTATGGTGTTGGTATGGGCGTGCTTTGGACTGTCTTGGAATTTGCTTAGTGGCTACACCGGACTGGTTTCATTTGGTCACGCGGCATTCTTTGGCTTAGGTGCATACACCACCGCATTAGGGCAAATGCATTTTGGTCTATCACCTTATGTATTGATTCCTTTAGCCGCAATTTTTGGTGGTATTTCTGGTTTGTTAGTCGGAATTCCCACCTTTCGTCTGCGTGGCCATTACTTTGCTTTAGCTATGCTGGCGTATCCTTTGGCGTTGCTCTACGTGTTTGAATGGTTGGGCTACCAAGAGGTCACGTTACCCATGATGCGCGATCAGCCTTTGGCCTATATGCAGTTTGAGGATCCTCGCATTTACACCTACATCGCCTTGGCCATGTTGCTTGGCGGGATGCTGCTAACGCGCAAGATTGAAAGAACCCGTTTTGGTATGGCCTTATTGTCCATAAAGCAAAACGAGGCCGCTGCTGAGGCCGCGGGCATTGATACTTATTCTTGGAAACTCAAGGCCATCACATTAAGTGGCGCGATGGCGGCCGCCGTTGGTGCGTTCTATGCCATTGTGTTGTTGGTGGTGACACCGATTTCTGTATTCGGCATGTTGGTGTCATCACAAGCCTTGATAGTCACTATGTTTGGTGGCGTGGGTACGGTGTGGGGCGCAGTGATTGGTTCTGCGATTTTGATTCCTATTGCTGAAATTTTGCATTCCGAATTAGGTTCTTACTTGCCTGGTATTCAAGGCGTGATCTATGGCGCGGCCGTGACCACTGTGATCTTGGTCGCTCCAGAAGGTCTTTATTGGAAGGTACGCGATGTGTTGCGCAAGCGTAAGGGTGGAACCACTGCACCAGTGAACGATATGGAAGCGCCAAACAGCGGAGCGCCTTCTTTGGCATCGATAGAGCGTAGCGATCAACAGCGAACGGCCGCAGAAAGCGGGGAAGTCATTCTCGAAGCTCGCGGACTTTCTAAGCAGTTTGGTGGACTGATGGCTGTCGATGATGTGAGTTTCAAAGTGCGCAAAGGCATGATCCTCGGCATCATTGGTCCTAACGGGGCTGGCAAAACCACGGCATTTAATCTGTTAAACGGATTTTTCGAACCTACTGCCGGTGAGGTCTTGATCAATGGACGCAATATGGCCGGCTTGAAGCCCCACGAAGTGTGTGCCGCAGGCGTAGGACGAACGTTCCAAATCATGAGGCCATTCATGCGAATGTCGGTTGCCGAGAACGTCGTGGTGGGAGCTTTTGTCCGTGCATCTACTGACGAAGAGGCTTATCGATTGGCCCAAGAGGCCGTCGAGAAAGTGGGCCTTTCTGCTATTGCTAATCGGATCGCTAGTGAGCTCACCAGCAAAGAGTTACGCCTGATGGAGTTGGCCCGTGCCCTTGCAGGGCAACCGCAGTTGCTGTTGCTTGATGAAACGCTGGCCGGCTTGGGCCAATCAGAAGCGGAAGAACTAATCGTGGTGTTGAAACGTTTGGCGGCAGAAGACATCACCATCGTCATCATTGAGCACACCATGCAAGCGATGGTGCGATTAGTGGATCGCTTCTTGGTGCTGAATCATGGCAAGGTGCTGACGGAGGGATCGCCTGAATCGATCATCCGTGACAAGAGCGTGGTGGAAGCGTACCTTGGCAAGAAATGGAGCGCAGCATGATGCTCGATATCCAATCCGTGACGGTGGGCTACGGCACGAATCCAGTACTGCGAGAAGTATCGATACAAGTCAAACCGGGTCAGTTAGTTGCGGTTGTAGGTCCCAATGGTGCCGGAAAATCCACCCTCTTTAAAACTATTTCAGGTGTTCTCAAGCCTAGTTCGGGAAAAATTCGATTCGAAGGCGTCGACATCGGAGATATTCCTGCCGCGCAACGCCCCCATTTGGGCATCGCCCATGTCCCAGAGGGTCGCCAAGTATTTCCTTCATTGACGGTCATGGAAAATCTGGAGTTAGGTGCTAGCACCGAGGCAGGGCGTCTGAATTGGAAAGACAACATAGAAAAAATTCTGGATTGGTTGCCTCGATTGGCTGAGCGTCGTGAACAAATGGCTGGTACCTTGTCGGGCGGCGAACAGCAAATGTTGGCGATTGGCCGTGGCCTCGCTTCCTCACCCAAGTTACTGATGTTGGACGAGCCCTCTATGGGGTTGTCACCAGTCATGGCCGACTTTATTTTTGAACGATTGATTGAAATCCGACGACAAACCCAGTTGACCGTATTGCTCGTTGAGCAGCGCGTCGCGGAAGCGCTGGAGACGGCGGATTATGGCTATGTTCTCGAGGCGGGTCGCACCGTTCTCGAGGGAACTCACGATGTTTTAAGTGCGAACGATCGGGTTCGCCAAGCCTATCTCGGTATGTAAGGTGCTGAGACGTATTTGCCGCGTTTGCGGTTAACTTCAAGGAGATGAG
>JBAXNJ010000278.1:0-2842 GCA_037133815.1 Betaproteobacteria bacterium | reverse complement strand
TAGCGATGCCGATTTCAGCAACTTCTTCAATCACCATTTGTGCCACTTGCGCAGGAGCGCCTTGGTGCAGACTCACATTCACTTTGGGGTAGCTTTTACGCAATTGGGCTACAGGGTTCGGTAGCACGTAACGCGCTTGGGTATGGGTGGTGGCAATAGACAAAGTGCCACTGTCTTGGTCGCTGTAATGCTCTCCAATGCGTTTGAGGTTGCCCACTTCGCGCATGATGACTTCTATGCTTTTGAGAACTGCGAGCCCAGGTTCCGTCACGCGTTTTAAGCGCTTGCCGTGGCGGCCAAAAATTTCAATCCCGAGTTCTTCTTCTAGTTCGATGATGGCTTTTGATACGCCAGGCTGTGAGGTGTGAAGCGATTTAGCGACTTCGGTGAGGTTTAGGTCGCGCCGAACAGCTTCTTGGACAAAACGGAATTGGTGGAGGTTCATGCATCACCCTTTAACGCAATGTCGGCTAATAGATCTAGGAGGCATTCTTGTTCGCCTACTGCGCGCTGACAAGTCACTGCTAAAGCGGGATGTGCATCTTTGACTTGGGCGATGAGAACAGGCAAATCTTCTCGAGCATGTTTGCCAACACCTAAAAATAACGGTACGACGCACATGCTAGTAGCACCAGCAACGACAAGTTCATTGACCACATGCAGTAAATCGGGCTCTGTGAGCTCCAAATAAGCACAACGAACAAGCGATTTTGTATCGCGCTCGGTAATACGTTGAGCAACAGCTTGAATCGGTTTATGCCAAAGCGGATCGCGTGAACCGTGGGCAAACAAAATAATCGAATGCATAACTTCCTTATTGGCGCAAAACTAACCAGCCAAATGCGGCTAATGATGCAAGCGAATACAACATACCCGGCGCTCCAGCGGCAAACCAAGGCGCCCAGTTATTGATGTTGCCGATGTAACCAAACACGTTGTTGAGCAAAAAGAAACTGATGCCGGCCAAAACACCCATGAATACATGCGTGGCAATATTGCCAGAGCGAAAATGCAAATAAGCAAAGGGCAGGGCGAGCACCACCATGACCAAGCAACTCATGGGGTAAAACACTTTTTTCCAAAACTCGATTTCGAAGCGTTGCGTGGTCTGACCGTTTGCGCTCAGGTGGCGGATGTATTGGAATAAGTCGATGGTGGCCATACGTTCTGGTTTGAGCAGTGCAACTGAAATCATTTCAGCAGTAATGCCAGTTGGCCAGATTTCCGAATCTTTGTATTTGCGACTCAACGAAGCCTCATATCCCTGGCGAACCAATTCATTGCGCTCGACACCTTGTAGCTTCCAAGTGTTTTCAGTTGTCACCAAGCCTGACTTTGCTTTGGTCAGAGCTACCCATTGCCCGTCTTTGTTAAATTCAAAAATGCGAATAACGCTAGGTTGCCCCTCTGGTGTGAGAGTTGCAACATTCACTGCATAGCTACGATCATCTTGCTTTTCACGTAACCATGCCCCTGTTTTGCCGACAGTAATCTCTTTGAGGTATTTGGATTTCAGCATTTGGCCAAATTGGTCGCTCACTGGGGAGAGGTAGTCTCCGACAGCAAAAGTTAGCAAAACAAACACAAATCCCAGACCCAGCAAGTTTTTCAGTGCCATGCTAGGCGCTAAGCCACTGGTGCGCAAAATGGTGAATTCAGAGCTTTGGGCGAACCGAGCCATGACAAAAATTGTTCCAATCAAAACGGTAATAGGCAGAAGTTCGTAAAGATGACTCGGAATCATGGAAGCAACAAACACCAGTGCATGTCTGAGTTGGTAGACGCCTTGGTTACCACCTATGCGCTGAATTTCGTCTACAAAATCGAAAAAGAAAAGCAAGGCCAAAAAGCCAAATGTTACGAACGCAACTGCATTGATAATTTCTCCAAAAATAAGGCGTCTAAAGGTCTTCATGCGACCTTTCCAATGTGCGGGAAATCAGTTCTAAACATGTCTTTGAGGTAAGCTGAATGGAATAACATCAGGGCATTAGAAAGACGTAATTATGAACTTTGAACTCAAGACCCTAGATTTGAAAGCTGCGGCTGGATTTAATACCGATGCTGTGGTGGTACTTTTACCGAACTCCTTTAAACCCGGACGTGATGCAATTTCGCAATTGGTCACCAAAGCGCGCGCCAATGCAGACCTAGACGACTCAGTTGGCAAGCTGTTGTCGATTTGGCATGCCGAGGGTGTGAAAGCCCCGCGTTTGATTTTGGTGAGCACTGGAGAAGGTTCTGCGCGCTCTGTTCGAACTGCAACCGCTGCGGCGGTAGCTGCCTTGAAGTCGGTGAATCCAAAATCGATTGCCGTATGCATGCCCGATGGCACACAACAGCGCGTGCATGCCTTGGTGCAAGCAGTCTGTGACGCTAGTTATGTGTTCACCACTACCAAACCGTCTGCCATAGCATCATTGCTAAAACGCGTGACGGTGGGGTTGCCAACGCCTGAAAAAGTGAAAACTGTAAAAGTTGCATTCACCACAGCAACGGCTTTGGCCCAAGGTGTAGCGCTTGCCAAAGAGTGGGGTAACCGTCCTGCTAACCACGCAACGCCTACTATGTTGGCGCGTGCTGCACAAAGTTTGGCTAAAAAATTACGCATCAAATGCCAAGTGCTTGGGCCCAAAGAGGTCGAAAAACTCGGCATGGGTTCTTTCGCCGCAGTTGCACAAGGTTCTAGCGAGCCTTTGCGCTTTATTGTTTTGCAATATGCAGGTGCTGCAAAAACCGTGGCCCCTACCGTGATTATTGGCAAGGGCATAACCTTTGACACCGGTGGTATTTCTCTTAAAGCAGGCCCTGGCATGGACGAGATGAAGTTCGATATGTGTGG
>JBAXNJ010000277.1:0-2857 GCA_037133815.1 Betaproteobacteria bacterium | reverse complement strand
TTGACCTGTCTACATAGAGGTGCAAACAAAGGGCCTGGTCGTTCACAGTTTTGCAGCCAAGCGTTCCATGCATCGAACAAATCGTCTTCTTGCCAACCGGGCAGCTCACTCCATGAGACGGGAACCCAACGGCTACGATAAAACTTTTGCGGGCTAGGGGTATCGGGCGCGCCAGCTAAACCGCCAGACGCGCGTGGCGCAGCATCAACAGGTCGCGCAACGGGTGCCGCAGGAGCCGGGGGAGTGGCTTCTTCCACCACCACGCGGCGTGGCCCAGTGCCGCAAGCTACCAGGCTTCCTACAATCGCGATCCAAACTAAACGCCACAGGAGTTGTTTCATGCTGTTGATTTTGCTCGAAGCTCTGGGCGCAGGATTGATTCTGGTAGCGATCGTATGGTGGACCATGTTCTCAGGGCGCAGCGAAGCCGAGCATGAAGAGGCGAGTGAAGCAGCAAAGAAGGAAGACAACGATAGCCGCCATTAGTGGCATATCAATTTCTTAGTAAATTAGCCAACTCCACGGCCGACTTCACGGCCATCTTGTCAAACACGCGCGCGCGATGCACTTCTACCGTGCGCACACTGATGTCGAGTTGATCTGCGATCAGCTTGTTGGGCAAACCTTCCACTACCAAACGCATCACATCGCTCTCGCGCTCGGTGAGTTCTGCCAAATTATGTTGTCGGCTTTGTTTGGCTTTGAAAGATTCCAATGTGCTGGCGGAGCGTTGCAAGGCTTGCTCCACGCGGTCCACCAGCGCGTTGTCCGAAAAAGGCTTTTCACAAAAATCAAAAGCGCCACGCTTGACTGCATCAACAGCCGTTGGTACATCGGCGTGGCCTGTTAGAAAGATCACGGGCAGCGACTCAAGCAAGCCCCTTGCAATCAACTGCTCAAACAGCGCCAAACCGCTCATGCCTGGCATACGCACATCAAGCAATAAACAGCCTGGTTGCGGCGGACGCCAATCGGTTTCAGGCCTTGCATTTAAAAAAGCAGCAAAGGCGTCTGCGCTGGTAAATGATTCGCTAGGCAAACGACGCGAACGCAGCAACCAAGCGAGGGCTTCGCGGACACCGGCATCGTCGTCCACGATAAAAACCAAAGCGTCTTGGGTCGGTTGCATATGCGAAATACTTATGGTTTAAGACTGCTGCAATGTAAAACTAAACACAGTGCCTCGGGGTGGGTTGGGGCTGTGCTGGAGTACACCACCGTGCTGCTCGACCACGGTGCGGCACAGACTCAAGCCCAACCCCATGCCCTCTTCTTTGGTGGTGAAAAAAGGTGTGAAGAGCTTCTCCGTCACATCGTCTGCAATGCCGTGTCCTTGGTCCGCCACCACAAACTCCATCCATTGCTGACCGGGCGTAGGTGGTACGGTGCGGACCAACAGAGTCAGCGTTTTATAGGGCGTGTCGTCTTGCATGGCTTGCATGCCATTGCGCGACAAATTTAGCAGAACCTGCTCGACCATGGTGCGGTCACATAAGACATGCGGCAAGTCGTTGGCGCAACGCAACTCGACCCGCACACCCAATTTACGCGCCTGTAACGCCACCAAAGGCATCACGTTATCGAGCAAGGTACGCGGCGCTACGTCGACACGTGATTGGTCGCGGCGACGCACAAAATCATGCACACTTTTGATCACCTTACCAGCGCGCTCGGCCTGCTGGCCAATGCGTTGCATCGCATCATTCAAACTGCCAGCCAGTTGCGGATCTGTCAGCGCGGCCTCGTACAGCAAATTCATGCTGCCCGTGGCGTAACTCGCAATCGCTGCCAAAGGCTGGTTGAGTTCATGGCTTAACAACGAAGCCATCTCACCCACCGTTGCCAAGCGCGCCGTGGCTTGCAAACGTTCTTGGCTGGCGCGCGACAACTCTTCCACACGCCGCTGCTCGCTCACGTCGAGTACCGCACTCATCCAACCCGTTTGCTGACCATTGGCGTTGATCAGCGGCGCTTCGAATATCAGCACGGTAAAGCGCTCGCCGTTTTTGCGCATGAAGACCGACTCCACCCCTTCTCGTGGCGGGGCGTTACCGGCCAAACGCAAGGCCTGTCGTTTGCCATATTCGTCGACCATCTCTGTTGGCCAGTAAGGCGCAGGAATGCCGTGTCCCAACAGCTCTTTGGCCGTAAAGCCCACCATCTCGCAAAAAGCAGGGTTGATATAGGTGATGCGTCCTTGGCTATCGCGCGCGCGTAAGCCCGTGACCAAGGAATCTTCCATGGCTTTGCGAAACGCCAAAGCATCGGCCAAGTCTGACTCGACGCGCTGGCGTCTGCGCATGTCTCTTGCCAATAAGCCCATCACACTCGTAAGCGCAATTGCCATCAAGGTCACCAATGCGGTGAGAACGTTAGGAAACACATCAGGCGCTGCGCGCCAACTATCTAGTCGCAACACCATGGTGTTTCCGGGAAGTGTGAGCAATTGTTTCGCAGTAAATACGCGCGCGCCGCGTTGCGCCGCGCCGTGCATGGCAAGTCGGGTGCCATCGGCCTCGGTGAAAGAGACTTCTTGGCTACGCAGCAACTGTGCGTTTAAAAAATTGATGAGGATTTCGTTCAAGGCGTAAGTGGCTACGGTAAAACCCACCAACTCGCCATTGTTTAAAACTGGCAAGCACAAGTTCATCACTTCGAGACCTTGCCCATTGGCTTGCGGCACATAGGTACTAGCGCTGTAACCTGGGCCGCTTTGGCGTTGCGCTACTGAGCAGGCTTGCACCACTTCAGGCATTTGAAACATCGTGCCCATATGGCCAAACACGGGTCCGCGAAATGGCGTGTCCACCTCTGACTTCAATTGCAACTGAACATCGCGCCATTCCAAACGCAACCA
>JBAXNJ010000276.1:0-2894 GCA_037133815.1 Betaproteobacteria bacterium | reverse complement strand
TGTTTGGCCGCCTTGCATTCACCCAGTACCGGCATTATTGATAGCCACGCTTATATGCTTAGCTTGCAAGGCGATTTTGAAAATGCAGGTGGCTTGGTGGCGTTTCATGCGTCCGTTGAAAGTGCTGCCTGCACCCCAGAGGGCATCGTTTTGCAGATGGCAGATGGCACAGAGTTAATGGCCCAAACTGTGGTCAACGCAGCAGGGCTGACTGCACCCTGGCTTGCAGCCAAATTCAAAGGATTGCCCGAGCAATATGTGCCTACCGCGTACTTTGCCAAAGGCAATTACTTCACTTTGAGTGGCAAATCGCCTTTTTCAAGATTAATTTATCCTGTTCCAGAAGCTGCTGGTTTGGGTGTGCATCTCACCCTCGATTTGGGGGGACAAGCCAAGTTTGGACCCGATGTGCAGTGGGTCGATAGGCCCGATGACTTGGCTGTGTCTTTGGAACACGAACAGGCGTTTTACCGAGAAGTGCGTAAATACTGGCCCGACTTACCTGACCATGCATTGCAGCCTGGATATGCCGGTATGCGTCCCAAAATATCTGCACCGCATGAGGTGGCCGCTGACTTTTGCATGCATGGACCTGCACAGCATGGTGTGAAGGGCTTGGTAAATTTATTTGGAATCGAGTCCCCAGGGCTTACTAGCTCCTTGGCAATTGGCGATGCAGTTCTGAAAGAGTTGCAAATTTAGTTCTTTTTGATTTTGTTGAATTAGCGCGAATTTGTTGATTTAGACAAATTTATTGAAATATTTGCAAAAAAGCGACTATTTATCAGGAAATCTCAGGAATCGCTAATTCCGTTTACTAAATTACATGTTCGGAAGAGATAACTAAGACTACAGGGCTATCAAAAAACCTTGGCTGCTTTTTGGATCTCCATCAGTTTTTTTGCCAGTCAATTTAGTTAAAAGGGAATCAAGCCATGTTTTCAAACGTCAATAGCGCTATTCTTGTAGCAATGTCCATATTTGTAGCGGGATGTGCAACTGACGCTGAAAGAGCAGAAATTGCACGTAAAAATTCTTTGAGCGCCGCCATCGTGCGCTCCATGCCTGACTCAGGGTCCTACCAGCGCTCTATAGCCACTAAGCAGCAAGAGCGCCGAGATAAAGTAATCAACAACATAAAGAATATTCCAGATTGGTTTTTATCCGATGAAAACAGTGACGATATAGTGGTTGTTACTGCTACCGAGAGTTCTTTAGATATGCAGTTATCTATTGATATGGCGATGATGTCTGGCAAGCGCTTATTGGCCAATTCACTGGGTGAAAAAATATCTGCACGTATGGCCGAGTATGGTGGTCAGACTTCTGGCTCACCAGAAGACATCGTGCTGAATAAAGAAGTAGAACGTGTGACTAAAACCACAATCGCTGATATTTTGTTGAAAGGGTACCAGCGTGACCGTATTGAAGTTGTCGCCAACGGATCTGAATTTCAAACCTTCGTTCGCTTGCGTTACCCCACTTCTGAATTAAGAAAAGCCCTTGCTGCAGAATTAAACAAAAGCAACATAATGGCCGCCAAAGTGAGAAAAACAAAGGCATTTGAAGATTTGGAAAAAGAAATTGAAGCAGCACGTAGTTCAAAATAACGACTGGTTATCGATCTTTTTTTCTTGCAAGTAACTCGACTCCTAAACTTCAGGTGACACTATGAAAGTTGAATGGATAGCAACGTTTCTAATTGCATTGATAGGCACATTTTTAATGGGTCTATCGGTGCAGACTACCCGAGACTTGTCTATAACAGTCGAGACTATAAAAAACCGTATGCAGTCTCAAGAAGACCAGCTTGCGGCGACTAAATCGCAAATGAGCTCGGTGGCAGGGGAGCTCACAAGAATCAAAGAGACGCAGGCAGTCATGACGCAGCAAAATCTGCAAGATCAAGTTCAGGAAATTATTCGCCAAGACCGAGAAAAGCAAGTTGCTGTGGTGCAAGAAAAAACGCGTATTCGCAAATTAGAAGATCAATTCAAAACTGAAAAAAGCAGAATTCAAAAACTTCAATCTCAAATTGATTTGGCTAAACACCAACTTGACCTTGCAGATAAAAATCTAGAAGTCGAAATATTAGCCTCTGTGGTTGAGAGCAGCGTTCAGAAAAAAATGGATAACTTCTCTCAATCCACGGCTTTGGCGAATTCGAAAGCTTTAAACGAAGTCTCAAAAGCTTCACTAAAAGGTGCTGATAGATTTGGCGAAGTCCCGTACCGTGAACCTGTCGCTTTGCTGTCTTCGCCAGATATTTCTAAAAACAGTAATGTTGTATCACAAGATTTGTTAGCCAAAAAGTCTAGTTTGTTAGAAGAGCGCAAGAAATTATGGGCGCAGCAGCGAACCTTGGATGAAGATAAAAAGAAATTAGCCAATAATATGGCCGGGTTGAAGCAGAAAAAGCAAGCGCTTACGCAGCCCAATTGAAAAGCACCTTCAAAGATAACCCGATGAAATTCTTGAAACCTATTCAGAATATATTTTTCGGTCTAATGCTGATGGCATGGAGTGCCTTACTGTGCTCTCAAACCGTATTGCCTACATGCAAGGGCGGAGACGTTCGCCAATGGCATTCATGCCGCGGTGTGATTGATGAAGACGAATACTCGTATGCCGGCGACTTCATGATGGGTAAATTTGATGGTCGTGGCATATTGGAGTTCACCGCAGACAAATACCAGGGTGACCACTACCAAGGTGAATTTAAAAACGGTCTCAAGCACGGCTTTGGAATGTATTTCTTCGCTAACGGCGATAAGTATGTGGGTGAATACCAGTTCGGCAAAAGAGAAGGCAAGGGTACTTACTCTTTTACTAATGGAAAGCCAGCTTTAACGGGTATTTGGTCAAACAATGCGTTGGTTACCAAAACCTCTACT
>JBAXNJ010000275.1:0-2902 GCA_037133815.1 Betaproteobacteria bacterium | reverse complement strand
AGGGCAAAACGCATGTCGTTGCAGTCCATGGTGTAGGGCACGATGAGCTGCGGTGCAACTTCGCCGTTGGTTTTTTTGACCTGCATCCAAAACGGCAGGTCGTCACCGTAATAGTCGCTGTCGTATTCAAAGCCACCATGGTCTGCGACCAATCGATGGGTATTGGGACTGTCGCGGCCGGTATACCAACCGGCGCCATGGATAGAGTTGCCGTGCGTGGTCTTGGTTATGCGCGAAAGGATCTCGATGCCTTTTTGCATGTGCGCACGTTCGGTGGCTTCGTCGATGGTTTGGTAATTGATCCAGCGCCAGCCATGGCAAGCGATTTCATGGCCAAGGTCGATGAATGCTTGCGTGACTTCTGGATGGCGTTCCAGCGCCATGCTGATACCAAACACCGTGAGTGGCAACTTACGTTTTTCGAATTCACGCAAGATGCGCCACACGCCTGCACGCGATCCGTATTCGTAAATACCTTCCATGCTCATGTGACGGTCTGGAAAGCTGGGCGGGTTGAACATTTCACTTAAAAATTGTTCGCTGCCAGCGTCGCCGTGCAAGGTGGCGTTTTCGCCGCCTTCTTCGTAGTTCAAAACAAACTGCACGGCAATTTTTGCTTGGCCTGGCCATTGGGCGTGCGGTGGTTTGCGTCCGTAGCCCACCAAATCGCGAGGGTAGGGAGCGGTGCTGTCGTAGTGGGCGTAGTGTTTAGACATAGGGTTTTGGTGCGAGCAGGCCGGGTCAGGCCAAAGCCATTGCGATATCGCTGTTGGGGAGTTTGCGGTCGAGCGTCAAGCTTGCTTCCACATTGCTGAGGTGCTCTTCCATCAGTTGCACGGCAAGGGCTTCGTCTTTGGCCGCGATGGCTTTCAAAATGGCCGAATGGTCTTCTGCGGAATGCTCGGCCGCATTGTCCGATTGGTACATCAAGGTAATGAGCGAACAGCGCGAGATGAGTTCGCCCAAGATTTGTCCCAAAACGGGGTTGCCCATCAACTCGGCCATGCGTACATGGAAGTCGCCCAGCAAATCGGTTCTGCCAACTACGTCACCGCGTTGGACGGCAGACTTTTCTTGCGTGACATGCTCTTGGAGCGCATGAATTTGCGCCTTGGTGGCGTTGCGAACAAAGTTGCGGGTCATTTCGGCTTCGAGCATTCTGCGAACTGCAAATACTTGGCGGGCTTCTTCTCCGGAGGGACTCGCCACGAAAGCGCCTCGGGCAGGCTCCATGCGAATCAGGCGTTTTTGAACCAATTGAAATAAAGCCTGGCGAACCAAAGTGCGCGATACGCCAAAGTGGTCAGCGAGTTTTTGTTCTGCTAATTTGCTGCCGGGATGGAGGCGGTGCTCCACGATGGCTTTTGTCAATGCGTCCACAATAGAGCGGGTGGCAGTGGTGGAGTCCATGCAATTTCTCGGGTTTTATATAAAAAGTCCAAGAATGATAGCCTGAAAGCCAAAAACTGTATACACTTTTTGCAGACTATCTTGCTCATTTATGGAGGTTTTATGGGATTGAGTACGCACGTTCTAGACACTATGCATGGCGGCCCAGCCGCTGGCATGCGGGTTTCCCTTTTCACGACGGACAAAAATAACGCCACTTTGGTGAAATCCTTCACTTTGAATCATGATGGACGCAGCCCTGATGGTCCCCTCTATGACAACGAAAGTCTCCAAAAAGGGACTTATCGTTTGGTTTTTGATGTCAAGGGTTATTTCGCTGGCATGGGGGTGGCATTGCCAGAACCTAATTTCCTGGACCAAGTTAGCCTGGACTTTGGTGTGGCGCATACCGATCAGCATTACCACGTGCCCCTGCTTGTAAGTCCTTGGAGCTACTCGACTTATCGCGGCTCCTAGCGGTAGCTTCTTGAGCGCGCCTTACCTTTAGATTTTGTATACGCAAGTGCATACCTTCCCGCAAAAGCTCGCCCTTGTCCCTAAAATAACCAATCTTTCCCCCAAAGCCCCCCACATATGACCCAAGCCACCAACACCGTGCGCTTTGTGCTCGACGGACAAATCGTTGAAGCCCAAGGTAAGCGCCGCACCACCACCGTTTTGGACTATCTGCGCGAGCAATTGCAGCGCACCGGAACCAAGGAAGGCTGCGCTGAGGGCGACTGTGGTGCCTGTGTAGTGATGGTGGGAGAACTCAACGCCGCTGGTACGGGCGTGGACTATGTTGCGACCAATTCCTGTATCCAATTGCTTCCATCGCTCGATGGCAAGTCTGTCAAAACGGTAGAGAGTTTGAAAAAGGCCGATGGCACGCTCCATCCTGTGCAAGAAGAAATGGTCAAGTGCCACGGCTCGCAGTGCGGCTTTTGCACCCCCGGCATCGTGATGAGTTTGGTCAACATGGTCCAAACCAATGCACAACCTTCGCGCCTCGAAATCACCGATGCCTTGAGCGGTAATTTATGCCGCTGCACGGGATACGCACCCATCATCGACGCCGCTGCCAAAGCCTGCGAGAAAAAAGTTGCTTTGAAAATAGACGATAGCGCGGACATCGCTTTACTCAAAGAAATCAAACGCCCCAGCACACCGACCATGAGTTTGGACGGCGAGATCATCGTCCAGCCCGTTGTGCGCACCAAGAAGGGCAACGAGTTTGTTTCCCCCAGTACCTTGGCCGAAGTGGCTGACTATTTGGTCAAACACCCTACCACCACTCTGCTGGCTGGAAGCACTGAAATTGGTTTGCAGGTCAACAAGCAGTTTTTTAGGCCCGATCACATCATGTATTTGGGCAACGTCAAAGAGTTGCGCCAAATCGGTGAGACGGACAAAGCTTGGCGCATCGGTGCCGCGGTCTCCTTGACCCAAGTTGAAACCTTGGTCGCCAAGGCCTACCCCGACTTTGCCGAAGTCTTGCGCCGCTTTGGCTCAC
>JBAXNJ010000274.1:0-2912 GCA_037133815.1 Betaproteobacteria bacterium | reverse complement strand
AGCAGTTTCCCAACGTCACCAATGTCGATATGGGCGCAGCCTTGCAACAGGTGCAAGGTGTTTTGGAGCAAGTGGTGGGTGCGGTGGAGTTTTTATTCTTATTCACATTGGCTACGGGCTTAGTGGTGTTGTTCGCAGCGGTCACTGCAACCCGCGAAGAGCGTGCACGTGAATATGCTGTGTTGCGTGCCTTAGGTGCATCGAACCGTTTGTTGGCACAAGTGCAACGGGCTGAGTTAGCGGGTGTCGGTGCATTGGCTGGATTTTTAGCAACCAGTGTGGCTGTTGCCATGGGCTGGGGTTTAGCGCGTTATGCATTTGAATTCAGTTGGAATCCAAGTCCTTGGGTGCCTTTGGTCGGTGCTGTGGTCGGGGCATTGCTAGCCTTGGCAGCAGGTTGGTGGGGTTTGCGTGAGGTGCTGAGTCGACCTGTTGTTCAAACATTGCGGCAAGCGCAGTCGGTTTAATAGTTGGTGCTTGGGTCCAGTGCCCGAATATTGCGCTATCAGATAGATTGACTTGGGCCCATTAGTACAAGCAAGGCGCCTCCACCCCCATCAGAAGGCTTGGCTTGCACAAAAGCGAGCACTTCGTTTTTTTGCACCAACCAGCGTTGCACTTTCGATTTGAGAACAGGCTCTTTGCCAGGAGAGCCCAAACCTTTGCCGTGCACCACGCGCACACAGCGCCAACCCATGCGTTTGGCGTCTCGGATAAATTGTCCCATCGCATTGCGCGCTTCGTCGCTACGTAAACCATGCAAATCGATTTGTCCTTGGATGCTCCATTCCCCTTTGCGTAACTTGCGCGTCACATCGGTGCTAATGCCTGGTCGTCTAAAACTCAGTTGGTCGTCAACATCTAACAGCGTGCTGATATCGAATTCGTCGCTCATGCTCTCGTGCATCACGGCTTCGTCGTCTAAGTCTTGTTGCAGAGGGCGTGTGGAGGGACGTTGTGGTGGTGACCAGACGCGTTCTTGGTTGGCGATGGGAGCCACCTTGCCCACAGCACGCGTGAATAAATTACGTTCGGCTTCAGCACGCTTTTCTGCTGCGATGCGTGCTTGTTCTGCCAACTTTTGTGCTTTGGCGATATCTGCCAATTTTTTACGCATGGCGTCAAGGTCTTGCAAAGACTTGGACTTCATATCAAGCCTTCTTCCGCCATCGACAAATATTTACCCTGCGCCACGATGATGTGGTCCCGCACCGTGACATCAATGACTCCCAAAGCCTCTTGCATGGTTTTGGTGAGCTCCATATCTTCTTTGGATGGCCGCACTGAACCGCTGGGATGGTTATGCGCTAACACCACGCCATTGGCGCCAAGCTTTAATGCGGTTTTTGCCACCTCGCGCGGATACACCATGGCTTGCGATAGCGAGCCACGAAACATCGGCTGGTAGGACAGCAAGCGATTTTGGGCATCTAAAAAAAGCACGGCAAACACCTCATGTTTGAGTTGGGCCAACTCGAGTTGCAAATATTGCTTGACCACAGCGGGCGAGTGCATCACCTCGTTCTCTCGCATCTCTTGCGTCAATGCGCGACGCGAAATCTCAAGAACTGCTAGCAATTGTGCCCGCTTCGCAGTGCCGCCCATACCTTTGAAGGTTTTTAACTCTTGCGCATTGGCGTGGACGAGACCTGCAAATCCTCTAAAACCTCGCAAAAGGTCGCGTGCTAAATCAAATACAGTTTTTCCAGCAACCCCTGTGCGCAGTAGCAAGGCCAACAACTCTGTGTCGGTCAAAGACGCGGGCCCGAGTGCCAAAATTTTCTCGCGTGGCCGCATATCTGGCGGTAATTGCTGGATCGATACCGTGTCTTTCATGGGAGCTGGAGCTTTCTACAATAGGCATTCTGTCAATCCATTACGTCATGTCAGTTTCAACCCATCACCCTACCATCGGCCACGGATCTTTTTTAACCTTGCACTACCGACTTTCGGGACCGCAAGGTGACGTGATCAATACGTTTTCTGGTAAGCCCGCCACTTTGTCTATTGGGTCAGGCGCGTTGTCGCCAGCAGTTGAGCAGCGTTTGTTCGGGCTAGAGGAAGGTGCTCACACCTCCTTTGAATTGGCAGCAGGCGAAGCCTTTGGTGAACGTAATCCAGATATGCAGCAATGGGTCAGCAAAAAACTACTCAAAGAAATGGGTGAACTGGATGCGCAATATGCTGTGGGAGATGTCGTGCAATTCCCTGCACCGACAGGCCAAGGGGCTTTTGCGGGAGCCATTCAGCAGGTGACGGATGACTCGGTTTTGTTTGACTTCAACCATCCACTTGCTGGTCGGGCTGTCACGTTTGAAGTGCAAGTCATTGGAATTTTGTAGAGACTTTTATGCAAAACTTTAAAGAAATCGTATTGGCCGAACCTCGGGGCTTTTGTGCAGGCGTTGACCGCGCCATAGAAATCGTCGACCGGGCTCTGTTGAAATTTGGTAAACCCGTGTATGTGCGCCACGAGATTGTTCACAACACCTATGTGGTGGATGACCTCAAAAGTCGTGGCGCCATATTCATTGAAGATCTGAACGACGTACCGGCTGGAGCCACCTTGGTCTTTAGCGCACACGGCGTTCCTAAATCAGTAGAGGCTGAGGCCACGCGCCGTGGTTTTACTGTGTTTGATGCCACCTGTCCTTTGGTCACCAAAGTGCATGTGGAAGTCGCCAAGTTGCACAAAGAGGGCTTTGAGTTCGTGATGATCGGCCACAAAGGCCATCCTGAAGTAGAAGGCACGATGGGCCAGTTGGTAGATGGTATTTATTTGGTGGAAGACGTTGCGGATGTTGCGATCATCCAACCCAAGCAAATCGATCGTCTTGCCGTTGTAACGCAAACTACATTGAGTGTGGACGATGCAGCAGAAATTACAGAGGCTGTGGTGGCACGCTTTCCAA
>JBAXNJ010000273.1:0-2931 GCA_037133815.1 Betaproteobacteria bacterium | reverse complement strand
CTCGTTGCACGAGAGCGAGCTAAGGGGGACTAATGCGGCTCCGAGCTTCGCTCTTTATGTCCCCGCATTAGTCCCCCTTAGCTCACTCTCTTTTTGAGTTTGAAGAGTTTGCTTTCTCTAAGACAACCTGCATTCACAAGGCATCCGAATTCACAGTAGCCTAAAAACCACCCGAAGCCAAGACGAGTAGTCAGTGCTTGATGTGGCTCCATAAAGAGCGAAGCTCGGAGCCACATCAAGTACTGGCTGATCGGCTTGGCTGAGCGAAAGAAGCCCTCACAAAAACAACAACCCAACCAACTAGAAAATCAGAAGAGCAACTTATATTGATCGCGCAATAAATTCTTCTGAACCTTACCCATAGTGTTTCGCGGTAAAGCATCCACAACAAAACACTTCTTCGGAATCTTAAAGTTAGCCAACTGCGACTTCAAAGCAGCAATCACTGCGTCCCCAGAAACCGTGGTACCAGGCTTAGCAATCACAACTGCTACACCAACCTCACCAAAATCCGGATGCGGTACACCCACTAATGCGCTTTCGGCAACGCCGGGCATGTCGTTGATATAGCCTTCAATTTCAGCAGGATAGACGTTGTAACCACCACTGATGATCAAGTCTTTGCTACGACCAACGATGACGACATAACCGCGCTCATCGATCTTGCCAACGTCTCCGGTTTTGAAAAAACCATCTGAAGTGAATTCTTCTTTGGTCTTTTCGGGCATGCGCCAGTAGCCAGAAAAAACATTCGGTCCTTTAACCTGGATGCCACCAATTTCACCAACGGGTAATTCCACGCCGTCATCGCTGTGCACGCGCAATTGCACGCTAGGCAATGGAAACCCAACTGTGCCGCCTCTGCGTTCGCTTTGGCCTGGGTAACGCGCATCTGCCGCATACGGGTTGGATGTGAGCATGACGGTTTCGCTCATACCGTAGCGCTCCAAGATGGTGTGGCCTGTTCGGTCTTGCCATGCTTTGAAAGTCTCTATGAGTAATGGCGCAGAGCCTGCAACGAACAAACGCATATGCGAAGCTTGTTGTTTTGTCAGCGAAGCTTCTGTCAACATACGCACATACAACGTGGGTACGCCCATAAACACTGTGGCTTCTGGCATTTTTTGAATGACATACTTGGGATCAAACTTGGACATCCAAATCATCTTGCTGCCGTTGAGCAATGCTCCATGAATGGCAACGAACAATCCATGCACATGAAAAATGGGTAATGCGTGTATCAACACATCACCCGTGCGCCAGCCCCAATAGGTTTTGAGGGCTTGGGCGTTGCTGAGCAAATTTTCGTGCGACAACATGGCGCCTTTGCTGCGTCCGGTTGTACCGCTGGTGTACAAAATGGCAGCCATGTCGTCTGCAGCGTTTTCAACTACTGCGTGTTTGTCTGAACAATGCACAGCACGGTCTAACAAGCTACCGGTTCTGTTGTCATTCAAGGTGAAGACGTATTGCGTTCCAGCTTTAAAAGCAATTTTGCTGACCCAGACAAAGTTGGCACCACTACACACCACCACTGCAGGCTCGGCGTTATCGATGAAGTATTGAATTTCTGCTCTTTGGTAGGCGGTGTTGAGTGGCAAGAAAACATAACCCGCCCGCAATGTGGCGAGGTAGAGCATCATGGCTTCGACCGACTTTTCTACCTGGACTGCAACACGCGCGCCTTGAGGAATGTTCAATCCTTCAAGCAAGTTAGCCAACATCGCACTGGCGCGTTCTAAGTCGCGCCAGCTGTAATTTAATCCGTCATCGGTTTCAACGGCAATGGTGTCTAAGTTGCTCGGAAATTGGGCGCGCAGCGCTGCATACAGGTTGTGGTTCATCGTCTCACACTAAAAAAAGAAACTAACTTTTAATCTAACTTGGCGCCTGAGGCTTTGACAACACCTGCCCATTTTTTGATTTCACTATTTACAAAAGAACCAAACTGCGGGCCGGTTAAGTTGGGAAACTCAGCGCCACTATTGGACCAACTGGTTTTTATGTCATCGGTGGCAGCGGCTTTACGCACTTCTTCAATGACGCGGGCTTGCACATCTGCGGGGGTTCCTTTAGGAGCCCATAGGCCATACCAAGTTGTGACGTTGTAATCAGGCAAACCAAATTCTGCAGCGCAAGGAATATCTGGGAAAGCTGGATTTCGCTTGTTACCAGACACCATCAAGGCTTTGATGCGTCCGCCTTTGATATGTTGGGCAGATGATCCGAGTCCATCAAACATCATGTCTACATTTCCAGCGATCAAGTCTTGCAATGCCGGACCAGCTCCACGATAGGGAATATGGGTAATAAATGTTTTGGTTTGCATTTTGAAAAGCTCACCCGCCAAATGGTGCGATGTGCCGCCGCCTGCTGATCCGTAGTTAAAACGACCAGGCTTGGATTTCACTTCCTCCAAAAATGCCTTGAAGTCAACAACAGGCATGTTTTTAGGGTTGACGACTAAAACGTGCGGCACACTGGCAACAATGGCTAAAGGGATGAAGTCGCGCTCTAAGTCGTAGTCAAGTTTGGGGTACATGGACGGCGCAATCGAGTGGTGCACCGCGCCCATAAACAAGGTGTAACCGTCAGGCGCAGCTTTAGCTGCAACCCCAGCGCCTAAGTTGCCGCCAGCGCCGCCACGGTTATCGATCACCAGTGATTTACCAGTAAGTTTTGAAAACTGCGCTGAGAAGGGTCTGCCAAAGGTATCCGTGCCTCCACCGGCTGGAAAAGGCACGATCAAGTTGACGGGTTTGTTGGGCCAGCCTGGTTCTGCATGAACATCCAGCGCAAAAGTGGCAAGCGCTGCAGCTGAGAGTCCAAGCCATTGGCGGCGGGTATTTGTAAAAGTCTTATTCATAGTTGTGTCTCCTTTTTTTGAATTTATGGTCATGTAAATCAGTTGCTGAAATACAAATCTTCCAC
>JBAXNJ010000272.1:0-2940 GCA_037133815.1 Betaproteobacteria bacterium | reverse complement strand
AAACTACGCAGCTTTCAGGCTTGCACCACAGTGCTGTTTTGTGTGGCATGTTGGCCGTTGCCGTGGCTGGAAGTGGTCGCGTGGCGGGACGCTTGGGATCTATACAAAGTTGGATGGTGGGCGGTTGCTTGGTGTCTGGTGTGGCGATGTTGGGGTTGTGCATGGCGGCGGCCTATGGCCCGCCTTGGCCATTGAAACCCAATGTTTTTTTACTCGGCGTTGCTAATGGTAGTTTTTCAATTGCAGCGATTGCGACCATGATGCGTTTAGCCACACTGGGTGGTGATCAACACGCTGGTACGCGCATGGGGCTATGGGGCGCTTCGCAAGCTATTGCGTTTGGCCTCGGTGGTCTGCTGGGCACTGCTGCAAGCGACTTAGCGCATTACTTATTGGGAGCGCAAGGTACAGCGTATGCCACTGTTTTTGGGTTTGAAACTGTCATGTTTGTGTTAGCTGCAGCGTGTGCTGTTTGGGTGGGTCGTTATGACGTCAAAAGTGCAGAGCATCACCACCCCAATTTGGTTGTTAGTCATAGAAAGGGTTTGAGTCATGAGTACTGAAACATATGATGTTGTCGTGATTGGTGGCGGTCCATCTGGATCTACTGCAGCAGATGATCTCGCAAGTCGAGGATGGAATGTCTTGTTGTTAGACCGTCAAGGTCGAACCAAACCCTGTGGCGGAGCGATACCGCCGCGTTTGATCAAAGACTTTGAGATACCAGACCATTTGTTGGTAGCTAAAGCGCGATGCGCAAGAATGATTTCACCCCGAGACAACCAAGTGGATATTCCGATTGAGAACGGGTTCGTCGGTATGGTCAACCGCGATGAGTTCGATGAGTGGTTAAGAGAAAGAGCGCGATCGCACGGGGCGCAACGTTTACGTGGCTCATTTGAAAAACTCACCCGTGATGACGATGGCGTGTCACGTATTCATATCGCGTTGCAATCGCCGTCTCAGCCTAGCAATTATTCATTCACCTCGGAAACCAAAAGTATTCGGGCGCGTTTTGTTATTGGTGCGGATGGTGCCAGGTCTGAGGTAGCACGCCAATCCATCAAAGGTGCTGATCGCACCAAGTATGTATTCGCTTATCACGAGATCGTGCGTGCCCCAACGCAGCAAGCAAATTACGATGCTGACCGATGTGATGTTTACTACCGTGGCTCTTTGTCGCCAGATTTTTACGGCTGGGTATTTCCCCACGGCGACACCATGAGTATTGGCACTGGCAGCGCAGACAAAGGGTTTTCTTTGCGAAGTGCAGTGAAACGGTTGCGTGAAACGGCGGGCTTAGAGAAAGCCGAAACGCTGCGTCGCGAAGGTGCGCCAATACCTATGAAGCCTTTACCTCATTGGGACAACGGCAAAGATATTGTCTTGGCGGGTGATGCTGCAGGTGTTGTAGCGCCAGCTTCTGGCGAGGGCATTTACTATGCAATGGCATGCGGTCGGATGGCTGCTGATGCAGTGGAAGAAACCTTAAAAACTGGCAACGTGTCTTGCCTCAAGAAAGCACGAAAAACATTTATGAAACAACACGGCACGGTGTTTTGGGTGCTGGGCATCATGCAATATTTTTGGTATCAGAATGACAAGCGCCGTGAAAAATTCGTCACGATCTGCGAAGACAAGGACGTGCAACAACTCACTTTTGAGTCTTATATGAACAAGGTGCTGGTCAGAAAAAAACCCATGGCGCATGTGCGTATCTTCTTCAAAGATTTGGCGCACCTATTTGGTATGGCTAAAGCATGAGCATTTTTGACCGATTTGTTGGTTTGGCGATTGCATTTGGTTGCACTTTAATTGTTTCATCCATTGGCGCTTCATTGACAGATATTGGGCCGTGGTACTTGTCGCTGAAGCAACCGGAATGGAAGCCGCCTGATGCCGCTTTTGGCATCATTTGGTCGACTATTTTTTGTTTGTGTGCTTTCAGCGGCTGGGGCGCATGGCGAGTTTCGAAAACCAGCGCACATAAGTTTCGTATAGCGTTTTTGTTTGGCCTTAATGGCTTGCTGAATATTTTCTGGAGTTGGTTGTACTTCAACCAACATCGGCCTGATTGGGCTTTGACCGAGTTGTATTTTTTGTGGGCTTCGGTATTGCTGCTGATCATTGGTTTGTGGCGTTTGTCCAAGTTGTCTAGTCTGATGTTGTTGCCCTATTTGGCTTGGGTCACGACGGCCGGATTTTTAAATGCTGCCACTATTGAACTCAACGGACCATTTGGTTAGCCTTGCAGTCGATAGTTAGCCCTTCCATGCGTGTACTTTTACTGGGCGCAACTGGGACGATTGGCTTGGCCACGGCACGTGCACTCATTACGTCTGGGCATGACCTTGTTTGTTTTATTCGTCCTCGCCAAGATGCAAAGGGTGGCGAGTCAGAAGATCGAATGACGTCTGACCTGAAGGGATCCACTATTCGTTATGGGGAGCTTACTGATCCTGTATCTATCGCACGCGATGGTTTTGCGAATGAATCTTTTGATGCAGTGATTTCCTGCATGGCTTCTAGAACCGGTAGCCCGAGGGATGCTTGGCGCATAGACCACCAAGCCCACATGGATGCATTGGAGGCGGCTCAAGCCCATGGGGTTAAGCACTTTATCTTGCTCTCGGCAATTTGCGTGCAAAAGCCAATCCTTGCTTTTCAGCATGCCAAGCTTGCATTTGAAAAAGCTTTGATTACATCAGGACTGACTTATTCCATTGTGCGACCAACAGCTTTCTTCAAATCTTTATCTGGCCAATTGGAAAGGGTCAAAAAAGGCAAGCCTTTTTTAATTTTTGGTGATGGCAATCTCACCGCTTGTAAACCAATAAGTGATGAAGATCTCGGCGATTTCATAGCGGGTTGCTTAGGTGAACAGAGCCGACATAACCAGATCTTGCCGATTGGCGGCCCAGGCCCCGCCATCACCCCGCG
>JBAXNJ010000271.1:0-2949 GCA_037133815.1 Betaproteobacteria bacterium | reverse complement strand
GCGTCCGCTGAACCGAGGTGAATGGTCGCGGCCCATATCTTTGCGCCACAAGGTGTAGAGCAAGACGGCACCCAAAACAAAAGGTAGTAATTGGCGTAAAAAATCTGCAGATATCAATGTTACCCACCATGCGCCTGCAAATGATCCCACCATCGCAAGGCAAGCTGCGGGCAACATGACCGACCAATTGATGGTGACGCGACTGCTGTATTGCCAAGTGGCAAAAGCGGTGCCCCAAACCGACCCGCTTTTATTAGTTCCTAGCAAGGTGGCGGGTGTGGTGGTTGGGTAGAGCGCAAAAAGTGCTGGTAATAAAACCAATCCCCCGCCACCCACAATTGAATCGATAAATCCCGCTAAAGCCGAAGCGAAGGTGGCTATTACAAGTTCCATCGTCTGATTGTGTTCTGAAAAGCAAAAGGCACCGGTGTTACCCAGTGCCTTTTTCAAAATGCTCCTGCTTGAGCAGAGCTTGTTATGTGTCTCCTCGGACCCTCTGCAACTGCGGCGTACCTTGGTTGCGAATTGGCAAACTTTAAACGGGGTACACCTGAATGGGGCTTAGGAGTTTCCCTTGCGGGCTAACCCGTGCAAAAGTAGATTAAGAAGTCGCTAGCGCCTCGTGCGCCAGCCACTGCGCGGCTTTTTCGGCCAACATCAAAGTGGGGCTATTGGTATTGCCGCTGGTAATCGTGGGCATCACGCTGGCATCGACCACTCTCAGTCCACGCACTACGCCGCCACGTCCGTCGCGCACGCGCAGTTCTGGGTCGACCACGGCTTGCGCATCGTCGATGCGTCCCATGCGCGCAGTGCCCACAGGATGGAAGATGGTGGTGGCAATGTCGCCAGCTAAACGCGCAAGGTCGTCGTCGCTTTGGTATTGCACACCAGGCTTCCACTCCACGGGCTTGTATTTCGCCAAAGCAGGTTGGGCCGCAATGCGGCGTGTCACGCGCAAAGAATCTGCAGCGACTTTACGATCTTCGTCAGTGCTCAAGTAATTGGGCGCAATCTTTGGGGCATCGACAAATTTAGGGCTAATAATATTCACAGTGCCGCGACTTGTGGGGTTGAGATTGCACACACTCGCAGTAAATGCAGGAAAGCTATGCAGAGGCTCGCCAAAAGCATCCAAACTCAAAGGCTGCACGTGGTATTCGATATTGGTGAAAGGCTGATCAGGGCTGCTGCGGGTAAAAGCACCCAATTGCGAAGGCGCCATACTC
This sequence comes from Betaproteobacteria bacterium, assembly GCA_037133815.1. Taxonomy (GTDB): domain Bacteria; phylum Pseudomonadota; class Gammaproteobacteria; order Burkholderiales; family Burkholderiaceae_C; genus Limnohabitans. The sequence goes on along the minus strand of JBAXNJ010000271.1, from coordinate 1,720 downwards.
ATCGGCCCACTGCGCTTGAACACATACTCCATGCCAATCTTGGCCTTACCCCACCAACTATTGGCCAGCGTATTGAGCGTTTGCACGCCTTGCACTTTAAAGACCGATCGGATTTGCAAATGGTCTTGCAAATTAGCGCCCACACCCGGCAAATCAATCACAGGCTCGACGCCATGTTCTTTTAGCAAAGAGGCGGGCCCTAAACCCGAGAGTTGCAAAATTTGTGGCGTGCCAATACTGCCCGCACACAAGACCACCGCATGTTTAGCCGTGGCGCGCACATGCCCACCCGCGCCCGTCCATACCTCGACTCCACTGCAATGTGACTGTCCGTCAGCGTCCTGAGTCATTAAGAGCTTGGAGACTTGGGCGCTAGACCACAACTCAAAATTAGGCCGTGCATAACAAGTCGGCCGCAAAAAAGCTTTAGGCGTATTCCAGCGCCAGCCGCTTTTTTGGTTCACTTCAAAATAGCCCACACCCTCGTTATCACCTTGGTTGAAATCGTTAGTAGCAGGAACACCCGCTTGCACTGCAGCTTCAGCAAAAGCGTCCAAAACATCCCACCGCAATCGCTGCTTTTCAATCCGCCATTCACCGCCAGCGTTGTGGTGACGCAGTGTTTCGCCATAAACCGTTTTATCCGCCAACAACACCTCGCTTTTTACGCCCTTGGCGCCGTGCATCGCATTAGCGCCACCAAAATGGTCTTCATGCAATTTGAAATACGGCAAACATTGGTCCCAGCGCCAACGGCTATCGCCCGTGATATCAGCCCACTGGTTGTAATCACGCGCCTGGCCACGCATATAAATCATGCCGTTGATACTAGAACACCCGCCCAAAACCTTGCCACGCGGATATTTCAAACTACGCCCATTCAACCCCGCATCAGGCGCCGTGTTGTATAGCCAGTCTGTGCGCGTATTACCAATGCAATACAAATAGCCCACAGGAATGTGGATCCAGTGGTAATCGTCTTTACGCCCCGCTTCAATCAATAACACCCGCTTGCTTGCATCTGCGCTTAAACGGTTGGCCAACAAGCACCCCGCCGTGCCCGCGCCAACAATGATGTAGTCAAAAGTTGCTTCGCTCATTACTTAGAAGTAGGCATAGCAAACTCAGCCCCCTTGCCAATACTCTCCGGCCAGCGCTGCATCACAGACTTTTGCTTGGTATAAAAACGCACACCCTCTTCGCCATAAGCGTGCATATCGCCAAACAAACTCTTTTTCCAGCCACCAAACCCATGCCACGCCATAGGCACAGGAATTGGCACGTTGATGCCTACCATGCCCACTTGAATACGCCGCGCAAATTCACGCGCCACATTACCGTCGCGGGTGAAGCAACTCACGCCATTGCCAAACTCGTGGGCGTTGATCAAATCTACTGCTTGCGCAAAGTCTTTGACCCGCACACAGCTGAGCACTGGCCCAAAAATCTCTTCTTTGTAAATGCGCATCTCAGGCGTCACGTGGTCAAACAAAGTGCCGCCCATCCAAAAGCCTTTTTCGCAACCTGGTCCAGTTTGCTTGGCATCAAAGGGGCGTCCATCCACTAACAGCTTGGCACCTTCTTTAGCGCCTTGCTCGATATAGCCGGTGATGCGTTGGTGCGCGATGGAGGTGACGATCGGGCCCATCTCTGCCGCAAGGTTTGTGCCGTTGAGCACCTTCAAAGCCTTGGTGCGCTCGATCAATTTGGGCATGATGCG
>JBAXNJ010000270.1:0-2955 GCA_037133815.1 Betaproteobacteria bacterium | reverse complement strand
AAGCGAGTCTGCTGTTCCGTAACCTATCTTTTGAATAAGCAAACCAGGACGAGGCGCAAAGTCGTGTTTCACACCACAGTCGACCACAGTTAGCGCAATGCCATGTTGACGCGCTAGCACACTGACTGCAGCGCCTCCAGCAAGGAAGTTTTCTACCATCTGCCATGTCACATCACTTGGATAAGCAGAGACACCGCGACTAGCTAAACCATGATCTCCAGCAAAAACTACCAGTTGAGGATCCATCAATTCGGGTGTGTCATGACCAAGAATTAAGCCAATACTGTGTGCCAAATTCTCTATTCGGCCCAATGAACCTTGAGGCTTAGTCTTGTTATCAATTTTGTCTTGCAGACGTCTATTTAAATTGCTCTCATTGAGATCTTCAATTTTTGGACATTCAAAAAGCATGCAGATTCCTTTTTATAAGGTCAATGAAGTACAGGAACAGCAATCCATCTTCCCAAGATATTTTGAATTGCAATACGATTTTCAAAAACATTTTCTATGGCCCTGTGAGACGTTTGATCAGAACATCCGCCCTGATGCACAACAAGGCCTCCCTGCATTACCACTACATCGTCAGCATACAAGGCCATGCCCACCTCATGCAAGACACTGATCACCGTTTTGTTTTGTGCCGTCAAACACCGTACTTGCTCTAACCAATCTACTTGATGCGGCGGGTCTAGATTGGTCAGCGGTTCATCCATCAATATCAACGGCGCCTCGACAGCCATTGCACGGGCTAATAAAACGCGCTGCCTCTCGCCTGCAGATAGATGCCCTAGGAGTTTTTCTCGCCAATTCAAGGTATGGGTGGCTTTCAATGCCATTTCAACAGCTTGAATATCTGCATCGCTATATCCAGCCAGCCAGTTTTGGTGCGGCAATCGACCCAGCATCACGACGTCCCAAACAGAAAGATCATCGCTTGCTATTTCATTCTGACCTAGCCAAGACAACTGCTGGGCACGAAGTCGGGGATGCAAGTTTGATAAGGGTTTGCCAAATAAAAATACTTCGCCTTGGGCCTTTAGCAGTCCAGCTAGCACTTTAAGTAAAGTAGATTTGCCAGCACCGTTGGGGCCTACGATAGTGACCGAGCGACCTGCGTGAATATCTAAGTCAATACCTTTTAAGACGTCTTGAGCCCCTAAAGAGATCCGTACGTTACGAGCTTGCAGAGCAGTTGTCATCTCTTTTACAAACTTTCTTGGGTTTGATTGCGGTTTAGCAAAAACAGCAAATAGCCCCCGCCTAAAAAGGCAGTCAATACGCCGATTGGTAATTCCTCTGGGGCTAGCACCGCTCGCGCCAAAACGTCAGCAACTAACAAAAGCAAGCCTCCCATCAGCGCAGATAACAGAACCAAACTCCCTTGTCTTACTGAAACGATTGATCGCACAATATGCGGAGCGACCAACCCAATAAAGGCTACCAGTCCTGTGTGGGCGACCGCTGTACCGGTTGCTAGCGCCATAGCCAGCACCAACAGAGTCCGAACTTTTTTAAGTGGTACACCTAGGCTAAGCGCCGTTGATTCACCCAGACTCAAGGCATCCAACACAAAACTTAGGCCCCACGAAAGGCCAGCACAAAATATCAGTACGCCCAACATAAGCCAACAAGATGACCAGCCTACAAATGCGGTTGAGCCCAACAAAAAGCCTTGCATGTTCTGTAGCGCATCAGGGCGAATGAACATCAACAAAGACGTTGCAGCACCCATAACCACTCCAACAATTACTCCAGCTAACAGCAATCGCATAGTGTGTTGTACGCCCCGTGCAAGCAGTAACGTCAATAAAACAGCGCCCACTGCACCTACAAAGGCAGCGCCTGTGAGTCCGATCTGCACAAGAATTTCAGCGGCAATTAGGCTACCCCCAAAGAACACAAATGCCAATCCCACACCAAATGCTGCGCCAGATGCACTGCCTAATAAATAGGGGTCTGCCAGTGGGTTACGAAATACAGCTTGTGCCAATGCACCAGCCAAACCCAGTAGGGCCCCAGCAGCAAAAGCGCCAATTGTTCTTGGAATCCGGATATCCCAAATAATTTGCCAAGATACATCGTCATGCCACGCATCCAAAAAATTAACAAAACCACTGCTTCCTAGTGAAATTCCTAAAAGAATGACCAGCACGCAGAGACAAAATAAAGTGATGGCTAAAGGCAGGGCACGACGAGAAGCAGCTAGGTTCATGGACTAGCCTTTTGTAATTGAGAGGATTTATCAATTAAGCATCTAGCCATGATGCGAGCCGCCTCCACCATACGCGGCCCAGGTCTAGACAATACTTCTGACTCATTTTTAGTAAAAGTACAAACGCGCTGTGATTGCATCGCGGTCAATTTCTTCCATCCAGGACGGGCCAACATATTTGAAAGGTTGCTGTCCCCCACCATGATGATGTCAGGTTGCGCGCGCACTACAAATTCAGGATTGACTTGGGGAAAAGCACCCATACTTGCCGGCAATATATTTTGTGCACCCAAACGCTGCAAAGTTTCTCCAATAAACGATGACTCACCAGCGCCATAGGGAACGGGACTAACCTCAAAATACACCTTTTGCGATTTGGCGTAATTAGGAATAGATTGCGAGACCGCTCTCAAACCAGCATCCAACTCTTGCCAAGTGCGTTCACTCTCTACAGAAGACAATCCCAATGCTTGCCCTATAACCCGAAGTGTCCTTTGTATATCAGCGTGATTTTTGGGTTCTAACGCAAGAACCGTTAATCCCAACGACTGAAGACGCTCAACACCACGCGCCGAAGTAGCCATTAATACCAAGTCTGGTTTGAGCGCTACGATACTTTCGATATTTGGGTCAATGCCACCACCCATACGCGGTAATTTGACAATACTCTCAGGCCAATTCGAATAGCGGTCAACACCCACTAGACGACTGCATTGCCCAAGAGCGCATACAGTTTCTGTCAA
>JBAXNJ010000269.1:0-2956 GCA_037133815.1 Betaproteobacteria bacterium | reverse complement strand
GAAGTCACGCTTGAAACAGATGGCGACCAAGAACAAGCTGCGATGGATGCTTTGGAACATTTGTTCAACGACAAATTTGGCGAAGGCGAGTAATTTGCTATGAGCTTTTCCATCCACGGACTTGCCGTTGCCAGAGGGATCGCCATTGGGCGAGCTGTGCTGGTGGCTTCAAGCCGCGTGGATGTGGCGCATTACTTCATCGACGCGCATCAAGTCAGCGAAGAAATAACCCGACTTGGCCTGGCCCGAGATGCTGTCAAAGCAGAGCTGCAAGAACTGCACGACACCCTGCCCAAAGATTCGCCGCCTGAACTCAGCGCAATTTTGGAAGTGCATTTGATGCTCTTGCAAGATGAGATGTTGGCCGATGGCGTCACCCACTGGATCAAAGACCGTCTCTACAACGCCGAATGGGCATTGACCTCACAACTCGACGTCGTAGCCCGTCAATTCGACGAAATGGACGACGCCTATTTGCGTGAACGTAAGGGCGATTTAGAACAAGTGGTCGAGCGGGTATTGCGCCATATGAAGGGCGTTGTGCACATATCGCCACTGCCTGCGCAGCGTCGACACCCAGGTACTCGCCAGCAAGATCTATTGCTGGAAGACCAAATGGATGTCCCTTTGGTCTTGGTCGCCCACGACCTCTCGCCCGCCGACATGCTGCAGTTCAAGCAAAGTGTGTTCACCGGTTTTGTGACCGATGTGGGGGGCAAAACGTCGCATACGGCCATCGTGGCGCGTAGCTTAGATATTCCAGCCGTGGTGGGCGCACGCACGGCCAGCCAGTTGGTTCGACAAGACGATTGGATCATCATCGATGGCGATGCAGGCGTGGTACTAGTCAGCCCCTCGCCCATCATCTTGGCGGAATACGGCTTCAAGCAACGCCAAGCCGAGGTCGAGCGCGAACGCCTTTCCCGTTTAAGGCACACACCCGCGGTAACGCTAGACGGACAAAAAGTGGAGCTACTCTCCAATATTGAAATGCCTGAAGATGCGGTTTCGGCTTTGGGCGTGGGCTCTGTGGGGGTTGGCTTATTTAGAAGCGAATTTTTGTTCATGGGCCGCATCGACAACTTGCCTGACGAAGAGGAACAATATTTGGCCTACCGCAAAGCGGTTGAAGGTATGAAGGGTTTGCCCGTCACCATCCGCACGGTAGATATTGGCGCTGACAAACCGCTTGACCGCAGCCACAAAGACGAAGACCACCTCAACCCTGCATTGGGACTGCGCGCGATTCGCTGGAGCTTGGCTGACCCCGATATGTTTTTGACGCAACTGCGCGCTATTTTGCGAGCTGCGGCGCATGGGCAAGTGCATCTCTTGATTCCCATGCTGGCGCATGTGCAAGAGATCAAACAAACATTGGTTTTGTTAGACAAGGCGCGGCATCAGCTCGATGTGCGTGGCGATAGATACGGCCCCTTGAAGATTGGCGCCATGATCGAAATACCAGCCGCAGCTTTGATGGTAAAAACGTTTTTACGCTACTTTGACTTCTTGTCGATTGGCACCAACGATTTGATCCAATACACCTTAGCGATCGACCGCGCAGACGAGTCGGTTGCGCATTTGTATGACCCCTTGCATCCTGCGGTGTTGCGTTTGGTCGCCGACACCATTGCAGAATGCAACGCCCAAGGCAAGAGTGTGTGCGTGTGTGGCGAGATGGCGGGCGATCCCACTTTGACCCGTTTGCTTTTGGGTTTGGGTTTGCGCAGTTTTTCCATGCATCCGACCCAAATATTGGCGGTCAAGCAAGAGGTTTTGCGCGCCGACATAAAGCGCTTAGCGCCTTGGGCGCAGAACGTGCTCGATAGCGACAACCCTGCGGAAACGGTACTCAGTTAAGCCTGTAATCCAGCCGAATGCGCCTGCTGGTCCGCGTGGTATGAGCTGCGCACCATAGCGCCAACCGCAGCATGTTTAAAGCCCATCGCATAGGCTTTTTCTTCAAACATCTTGAAAGTATCTGGGTGCACATAGCGGCGCACAGGAATATGGCTGGAGCTAGGGGCCAAATATTGGCCGATGGTCAGCATGTCGATCTGGTGGTCGCGCATGTCTTGCATCACGGTCAAAATTTCTTCGTCGGTTTCGCCAAGGCCTACCATTAGCCCGCTTTTCGTTGGCACATTGGGGAAGAATTGTTTGAATTTTTTAAGCAAATTCAAACTGAACGCATAGTCGCTGCCAGGCCGCGCTTCTTTGTAAAGACGCGGCACGGTTTCCATGTTGTGGTTCATCACATCAGGCGGCGCGTCTTTCAAAATTTCGAGCGCGCGGTCATCGCGGCCACGGAAGTCTGGCACCAAGATTTCGATTTGCGTGTGGGGGGAGAGTTCGCGGGTACGGCGAATGCAGTCGACAAAGTGTTGGCTACCGCCGTCGCGCAAGTCGTCTCGGTCAACACTGGTGATGACCACGTAGTTCAGCTTCAAGGCGGCGATGGTCTTGGCTAAGTTCTCAGGCTCGTTCACGTCTAGTGGATCAGGACGACCGTGTCCGACATCACAAAACGGGCAGCGGCGCGTGCATTTGTCGCCCATGATCATGAAGGTGGCCGTGCCTTTGCCAAAACATTCGCCGATATTGGGGCAACTGGCTTCTTCGCAAACCGTCACCAATTTGTTGGCCCGCAAAATATCTTTGATTTCGTAAAAACGTGTGCTGGGTGATCCCGCTTTGACGCGGATCCAATCGGGTTTTTTTAAAATCTCGCCTGCTTGCACCTTGACAGGAATACGCGACAGCTTTGCCGCCGCCTTTTGTTTGGCGGACGCGTTGTAGTTGTCAACGGTTTGCGCTTCGCGCACAACTTCGGGCGTATGGCTAGACATGCTTGGAGTCCCTTGGGTCAAGGTCTTAAATAGGTTAGGAGCTTTTGGCCCAAAACATCAGCGGCTTCTTGCCAACTGACCGAGACGCCGATTGTAGAAAGATCCAC